>DATJDE010000197.1:0-6233 GCA_035497595.1 Rhizomicrobium sp.
TGCCGGTTTGGAGGCGCCCTCATGGCCCGCCGCGTCGCGCGCCAACAGCACAATATCCACCTCCATCCCCGCATAGGGATGATCGGTCAGATCGCGGAACACTGTCTGGCTGAGTGTTTTTGCAGAGGTGTCGGTCAGTGCCAAATCGATTTCCAGCGGTTTTGCCTTGCGTCCCACCGGGGTAATGCGCGCCCGTACTGCCACGACGCCGTAATCATCGCCCGCCGTGAACGACAGTTTGAGCGCGTTTTGCGGCGTCTTTTCCGGCTTGTGCGCAAAGGCGATGACCGGCGACATGTCGGGCACAATCCTCACCTGCCATTGGCCCAGCCGCACACCATCGGCCCGCACCCGCAAGGCACCGGAGCGGACAAGTTTTACAGATGCAGAATATTCCCCGGCCTTCCCATCAAAGCGCGCATTGTCTGCTGCCTCCATGCTGACGCGCGGCCGGGTGCCCGCATTGTGCACGCGCAATTGCGCCAGCGAGCCTTCCGGCACGGTGATCGTCTTGCCGCTGCGGGCGAGATAGATTGGCGCGTCCCCGGTATAGGCTGGCGGGTCGATCCAGGCATCGAGTGTTGGCGTTGCGGTGCCAAACAGAAGGCGCGGATTGAGCGAAGACGCCAACCTGTTGCTCCAGTCGCCGCCTGCCACAAACAGCCCGCCCAGCGCCAGCGCCATAGCCGCAAAGCGCAGTCCATACGGATCGGCCCGCCACAGGCCGGGGCGTGGTGCTTTCAGTTTCAGCGCGCCAAAGCCGCCAAGGGTGCGCGCCAGATGGGCGGCCCATAATTCTTCGGCAAACGGGTCGCTGCCGCCTGCTTCCAGCCGATCCCGGCTTTCGCTGACGGGGCGGTGGTCAAGGGCATTGTCGCGTTCCAGCCGCCGCGCCCCATCGGCCCAGCGCGGCAAGGTGAAATGTGAAAATCCCTGATAGAGCGCCAGCGCGCCCGCAAAAAGGGCGAAGGCCAGTATCAGCGTATGCAGCCAGCCGGGCACCACCGCAAACAGGCCGAATAGAGTGGCGGCGCAAAACAGCAAAATGACGATGCTGGCGGGAAAGGTGGCACGCCACAGCCGCTCCCACAGCACAAAGCTGCGGGCAAGCGTAATCCGCCGCGTTACGCGGGGCTCAGAGCCAGTCGGGGAGGCGTTCCTGCTCAATCAGTGCTTCATAACTTGGTCGCGGCCGCACAATAGCCCACCTGTCACCTTTCACGAGAATTTCGGGCGCCGGTGGCCGCGCATTGTAGGCAGAAGACATCACCGCGCCATAGGCACCGGCAGATAGTACCGCTACCAGATCGCCGGATTTCAGCCGGGGCAGCGAGCGGCTCGACGCAAACATGTCAGAGGTTTCGCAGACCGGCCCCACCACATCGTAAACCCCGTGCTCGCCGCCCAATGCGGGTTCCTGCACCGGCACAATGTCATGATGCGCGTCATAGAGCGCAGGGCGGATCAGATCGTTCATCCCCGCATCGATGATGAGGAACTCTTTGGCCTCGCCCCGTTTGACATAGAGAACTTCGGAGACCAGTACGCCCGCATTGGCGGCGATCAAGCGGCCCGGCTCGAAAATCAGCTTGGCGCCGGTTTTGCCGGTCACCCGTGCCACCATCGCGCCATAGGCTGCCGGATCGGGCGGGGGTTCGTTGTTGTGGCGATAGGGCACGCCCAAGCCCCCGCCCAGATCGATGCGCGAAATCGGATGCCCATCGGCGCGCAACATACCGACCAACTCGACCACCCGGCTAAACGCAGTCTCAAACGGCGCAAGCTCGGTGATCTGGCTGCCGATATGGACATCGACGCCGACGATCTCGATTCCCTTCAGCGATGCGGCCAGCGCATAGGCCTCTTTCGCTTTCGCCCAGGGGATGCCGAATTTGGATTCAGCTGTGCCGGTGGTGATTTTCGCATGGGTCTTGGCATCGACATCGGGATTGACCCGAATGGTCACCGGCGCGCGCGTCCCCATCGACAGCGCAACCTCGTTCAGCGTTTCAAGCTCAGGCTCGCTTTCGACATTGAACTGAAAAATGCCTTCGCTGAGGGCGAATTTCATTTCGCTGCGGGTCTTGCCGACGCCGGAAAAGACAATCCGGTTCGCCGGAATGCCCGCTGCGCGCGCTTTGGCCAATTCGCCGCCCGACACAATATCGGCGCCCGCGCCAAGATCGCCCAGCGTTTTCAGCACCGCGATATTGCCATTGGCCTTGGCCGAAAAGGCAACCAGCGTGTCTTTCGGCAGGGCCGCCGCGAAGACGCGATAATGCCGTTCGAGTGTTGCGGTGGCATAACAATAAAAGGGCGTGCCAACCTCGCGCGCCAAAGCGGCAAGGCTGACCTCTTCGGCGTGCAGCACGCCGTGTCTGTAAGTGAAGTGGTTCATTGGCCGATGGGGTTAGGCGGACGAGATGGGTCGTGCTGGGTTTTCGACGTGGGTTTGCCATCCGGCTTCATCAGGTCGGATTTCACCCCGCAGGCGGCGAGCCCCACTGTCAGCAGCGCGATAAGAAGCAGCCTCATGCCAGATGTGCTTTCCAGAACGCGATCTGCTCGGCGACGCGGGAAGGTGCCGTGCCGCCTTCGCTGATGCGCGCATTGAGCGAGGCTTCGAGGGAGAGTTTCGGCAGCACGTCCGCCGTGATGCCGGGTTCCACGGCCTGCATCTCGGTGAGCGGCAATTGATCCAGCGCCACGCCCAATTCTTCGGCCCGCTTCACAATACCGCCTGAAATATGATGCGCCTCCCGGAACGGCTTGTGCAGATTTTGCACCACCCAATCGGCCAGATCGGTGGCCGTGGGATAGCCTGCTTCGGCGGCGCGGCGCATTGCGCGTGGTTGCGCGGTCAAGTCCGCCACCATCCCCGCCATCGCGGCAAGCGACAGATCAATCGCATCGGCGGCGTTGAACACCGCCTCCTTGTCTTCCTGCAAATCCTTGGCGTAGGCGAGGGCAAGGCCCTTCATCACCGTGGTCAGCGTCACGAAGCTGCCGAGAATCCGCCCGATCTTGGCGCGCACCAGTTCGGCGGCGTCGGGGTTGCGCTTTTGCGGCATGATGGAGGAGCCGGTGCTGAACGCATCCGACAATTTCACAAAGCCGAACGCAGGCGTCGCCCAGATCACGATTTCTTCGGCCAGCCGCGACAGATGGGTGGCGCAGATTGTGGCGGCGGCAAGATATTCCTGCGCGAAGTCGCGCGCCGATACCGCATCGAGCGAATTGCGCATCGGCTGGGTGAAGCCCAGCTCTTTCGCGGTCGCCTTGCGATCAATCGGATAGGGCGTTCCGGCGAGCGCGGCTGCCCCCAGCGGGGATTCATTCATCCGTGCCCGCGCATCGGCAAAGCGCCCCGCATCGCGCGCCAGCATTTCGACATAGGCGAGGCAGTGATGGCCGAAGGTCACCGGCTGGGCCGGCTGCATATGGGTGAAACCGGGCATGATGGTGCCCGCATGGGCTTCGGCTTGCGCCAGCAGCGCGCGCTGCAAGCCCGCAATGCCGCTTTGCGCCCGTTCGCAGGCGGTACGTACCCACAGGCGAAAATCGGTTGCCACCTGATCGTTGCGCGAGCGGGCGGTGTGCAGCCGCCCGGAGGCCGCGCCCACAATTTCGCCCAGCCGGGATTCGATGTTCAGGTGAATGTCTTCGAATTCACGTTTGAAGCTGAAGGTTCCCGCCTCGATCTCTTTGCCGATCTGGGCCAGGCCTGCGAGAATGGCCTCGCCATCGGTTTTGGAGATAATGCCGGTGGCGCTCAACATGCGCGCGTGGGCGATGGATCCGGCAAGGTCTTCGCCTGCCAGCCGCTTGTCGAAGTCGATGGAGGTGTTGATATCCTCCATGATGGACGAGGGGCCGCCGGCAAAGCGTCCGCCCCACATTTTGTTCGCACTCATCCGGTTAGGACCACCATGACCCGTTCGCGTTTCATCCTCGTGCTCGCCGCACTCCTCGCCGCCGTGGCGGGCGCAGCTGTGGTTCTATATGTGATCCCGCAAGGTAAGGGAACGCCCAAGCCCCCGCCCGCTTTAGCGGCGCTGAAACTGGCGGAAAACCCGGCCCTTGTGGCCAATGTCGGCTTCACCGATATGGGCGGGCGAAAATATTCCCTTCAAACCTATCGGGGCCGCTATGTCCTGCTCAATCTCTGGGCCAGCTGGTGCGCGCCCTGCGTGAAAGAGCTGCCCCAGCTCGCCAATCTCCAGCGCGCCATCCCCGCGGCGCAATTCGCCGTGGTCACGGTCGATGTGGAGCGCAATGCCGACAAGGTCGCCGGAAAATTCCTGATCGAGCACAATGCCGCTGAACTGCCTGCCTTCGCCGATCCCGGCATGAAGCTGATGGCCGCCACCGCGACCTACGGCCTGCCCACCACTCTGCTCATCGACCCGCAGGGCCGAGAAGTCGCCCGCGCCACCGGCCCCGCCGATTGGGACAAGCCAGAGGCGGTCGCCTATTTCGAAAAGCTGTCGAAGGGGAAATCAAACCAATCCTCCCCTTGAGGGAGGGTTAAATCACTTCAATGCCTTTGTGATCGCCGCAATATAAGCCTCTTCCGCATCAAACGCCTTCAGGTCCGCGGCTTCCCGCCATGCTGCGTTGGTGATGATGACAATCTTGTTGCGCGGGTCGAGATAGATCGTCTGTCCGAAAAAGCCGAGCGCGGCGGCGGTGCCATTCTTGTTGGTCCACCACATATAGCCATAGCCCAGCCTGCCATTGTCGCTGTCGATATGTTTGCGCAAGGCATCGTGCGTCCAGCCTTTGGGCAACACGCCATGGCCGCCATCGAGCACGAACTGCCCGAAGCGGCCATAATCGCGCAAGGTCATCGACAGGCAGCAGCCGCCGATTTCATGGCCGCGCCGGTCGATCATCCACACCGCATCGCGGTCCGCGCCCATCGGTACCCAGATTTTCTCCGACAGATAGGCCGACAATGTTTTGCCGGTGGCGCGGGCGAGAAGGAAACCAGCCAGCGAGGTTTCGCCAGTGTTATAGTTGAACACCGTGCCGGGTTTGTGGGCGCGCGGCAGGTGTTTCAGGAATTTGAGTTCGGGCCATTTGCCGATGCCATAGATAAGCTGTGAAAACCGCGCCACTTCGGACTGCGGATCGGTATAGCGTTCGCGCCACGCCACACCCGATGTCATGGTGAGCAGGTCGCGAATGCTCACGCCCTGATAGGCGCTGCCTTTCAACTCGTGCACATAGTCGGTCACGTCATCATCCAGGCTATGGATATAACCATCCTTGATCGCCGCCCCGATCAAGGTGGAGGTGATCGATTTGGTGACGGAGAACGATTCCCAACGATCGGTCATGGTCAGCCCCATCGCATAGCGTTCGAGCGCGATCTTGCCGTCTTTCAGCACCAGCAGCCCGGCGATCCGGTTGTTTTTCATGAAGCGGTCGGTGCTCCACGTCTCGCCTTTGTAGCGATAGCGCACATCATACTTCATCAGCCGCAGCGCAAGCGGTTTGGCTGTTTCGCCCCGCCGCACAATGCGGGTGGGGAAAATGCGTTCGATGAAGCGATAGCCCAGCGGCTGTTCGTCGGCGGACCAGAACAGAAAGCGCGGCGCCTCCGGCAGGGGTTTGCCGTCAGGGCTGTGGCCCACACAGGCTGTCAAAACCAGCAAACAGGCCGCGCTCATGCAGAGACGCGAAAACTTTATCACTGCGCGCTCCAGCGACGACGCGAGGCCGAGCATTGCACAGTTTGCCACCACCTCAAGGATAAACTGCCTCAAGGAGAAACTGGCGTGCTCGGCCGCGTCTGGCGCAGCAGCCTGGCATGCATGGCCGGGTCGGCTTCGGGGTTGGCGGCGCGCAGGCCAGAGCCGGGCCCCTGATCGTAAAGCCGCGCAAAACTCACACAGGCCGCGACCAATGCAAAACCGGTCGCGATGATCAGCGACATGGTGGGTGCGCCGTGATCGAAGCGGGAAAACAGCAGCGCCACAATCGCCGCCCCCGAGGTCTGGCCCAGCAGTCGCGCCGTGCCCAGCATGCCGCTGGCGCCGCCGCTGCGTTCGCGCGGGGCAACGCCGATCATCGCGCGGTTGTTGGGCGATTGGAAAAAGCCGAAGCCGATGCCCGCCAGCGCCATGCGCCACACAATATCGAAATGGCTGGGCGCCGCGGGCAGGAAGGCAAGCGACAGCAGCCCCGCGGCAAACACCAATAGGCCAATTCCGCCCAAAAGCCCCGCC
>DATJDE010000198.1:0-6032 GCA_035497595.1 Rhizomicrobium sp.
CGGGGGGCGGCGACAAATCCAGTTCGACCCGCACCGAGGAAACCACCAATTACGAAATATCCAAGACCGTCAAAACCAGCACGCTGGAAGGCGGCGAGGTAAAAAAACTTTCGGTGGCTGTGGTGGTGGATGGTGTTGCCACGCCGGGCGCCGACGGCAAGACCAGCTATAAGCCCCGCACCGAAAAAGAAATGGCCCAGATCGAGGCATTGGTGAAATCGGCCATCGGGTTTGATGCCAAGCGCGGCGATCTGGTGCAGGTGACCAATATGGAATTTGCCCGGCTGGATGCAGGCCCGATGGCGCCCGAAGACGCGCCAATGCTGGACTTCCAGACAGCGGACTGGATCAAGATCATTGAGGTGGCGATTCTTTCCATCACCGCGCTGCTGATTGGCCTGTTTGTCATGCGCCCGCTGATCAGCCGCATGTTTACGCCCAATGGCGGCCAGCAAACACCTGTGCAATTCACCCCGGCGCAGATTGCGCGCGGCGAGACGCAAAGTGCAGACACTGGCGCCGCCGGGCAGATTGCACCGCCCAGCCCTCGCGAAAACATGATCGATGTTTCGCAGATTGACGGGCAGGTACGCGAATCCTCGATCAAAAAGGTCGGCGAGGTTGTTCAGTCGCATCCTGAGGAAGCGCTGGCGATTATCCGCACCTGGCTGCACGAACCGGCATAGAACATGGCACGCCCCGCAAAACCCATCGTCAAAGACGATCTGAAATCCCTCAGCGGTGCTGAACGCGCCGCCGTCATCATGCTTTCGCTCGGAGAAGAGCATACCGAAAGCATCTGGAAGATGATGGACGAGGACGAGGTGAAAGAAGTCTCCCAGGTCATGTCGTCGCTGGGATCGGTCAGTTCCAACGTGGTGGAAAAGCTGCTGGTGGATTTTGTGGGCCAGATGTCGGGCACCGGCTCGCTGATGGGCTCTTATGAATCCACCGAACGCTTGATTGCCCGCTTTATGCCGCCTGAAAAGGTGTCGCAGATCATGGAAGAAATTCGTGGGCCTGCCGGGCGCACGATGTGGGACAAGCTGGCCAATGTGAACGAAACGGTTCTGGCCAATTATCTCAAGAACGAATATCCGCAGACCGTGGCGGTGGTGCTTTCCAAGATCAAACCGGAACATGCGGCCCGCGTTCTGGGTGCGCTGCCGGAAGAATTTGCCATGGAAGTGGTGCAGCGGATGCTGCGCATGGAATCGGTTCAGAAGGACATTCTGGATAAAGTGGAAAAGACGCTGCGGGTGGAGTTTATGTCCAACCTTGCGCGCACCGCCAAGCGTGACAGCCATGAGCACATGGCGGAAATTTTCAACAATTTCGACCGCCAGACCGAAGGGCGCTTTTTGACCGCGCTGGAAGAACGCAGCCGTGATTCTGCCGAACGCATTAAAGCGCTGATGTTCACCTTTGAAGATCTTTCCAAGCTCGATCCGGGCTCCATTCAGACGCTGCTGCGCAATGTGGAGAAGGACAAGCTGGGGCTGGCGCTGAAGGGCGCAACCGATTCCCTGCGGGATGTCTTTTTCTCCAACATGAGCGAGCGCGCGGGCAAAATTTTGCGCGAAGACATGGAGGCGATGGGGCCGGTTCGGCTGAAAGATGTGGATGAAGCGCAGATGCGCATGGTCAACGTGGCCAAGGACCTCGCCAACAAGGGTGAAATCATGATCGTCAATAAACAGGGCGAAGACGAGTTGGTGTATTGATGAACCCGTACGCCACCGCCACCAAATTCACCTTTGACACCGTGTTCGGCGAAAACGCCGACGCTGTTTCGCAGACGGCAAGAGCGCGGATGCGCACATCTCTGAGTCAGGCCGAGATCGATGCCATGTGCGCGGGCGCACGGGCCGAAGGGGTGAATGCAGGCCAGGTGCGTGCCGCTGAAGCGATGGCGGCAGCGGCGGACGAAGCGGCCGGTGCGCTGCGCATGGTGTTGCAGCGCGCGCATAGCGACATCGAACAAGTGCGCGCGGAAGCTGCCCGTCTTGCGCTGGTGGCGGCGCGGACATTGGCGCGGTCGGCGCTGGATGCCCTGCCCGCTGGCGAAGTTGAGGCGGTGTTGCGCCAATCTTTGCATCAGGCGATCGGCGAGCCGCGCGTGGTTGTGCGCGCGAGCCCGGCGGTTGCCGAGGCGTTGAAAGCACGTATCGACGATATTTCCCTAGAAGAAGGTTTTGAAGGGCGGCTTCAGATTTCGGCCGACGCCACCATTCGCGGCGCAGACTGCCGCATCGAATGGCGCGGCGGCGGGATGGAACGCTCTGAAGCGGCCATTGAGGCCGCGCTTGGCGATGCGATTGCACGCCATTTCAGCCACACACAGACCACGGCGGCAGAGGAATAGATCATGGCAGGCAATGACGAAATAGAACTGCCGGAGCTGGGCCAGGAACGCCCGCAGATGGATACGCCCGCGCTTCTGGACAGCGAAGCCGCGCGCGACCCCGATATCAAGCGCAGCGCGACCGATTTGGAAGCGGTGTTCGATGTGCCGGTCACTGTGTCTGCCGTGCTGGGCAAATCGGCGATGGAAGTGAGCGCACTGCTGAAGCTGGGCAAGGGCACGATTGTCGAACTTGACCGCAAGGTGGGCGAAGCGATCGATATTTATGTGAACGACCGGCTTGTTGCACGCGGCGAAGTTGTTCTGGTGGAAGACCGGCTCGGTGTCACCATGACGGAAATCATCAAAGCCGGACAATCGTAAGGCCAAATTCCAAGGAAAATTCCCATGCGTCTTCTCATCGTCGGACAATTGCAAGGCCAGCTCGGCGCAGCCACCAAGATCGCGATGGATCGCGGGGCCAAGGTAACCCATGCCGGCGACAACGACATGGCGCTGGCCGAATTGCGCAGCGGCAAAGGCGCCGATCTGGTTTTGGCGGATGTGTCATCCGACATTGGCTATCTGGTGCGGGCGCTGGCGGCGGAACGGATTTGTACCCCGGTGGTGGCGTGCGGCATCGGCACCGATGCGCGGCGCGCGGTGGATGCGATCCGCGCAGGCGCCAAAGAATATCTGCCGTTGCCGCCCGACCCTGAATTGATTGCCGCGGTGCTTGCGGCGGTGGCCGATGAAAGCCACCAGCTTGTCTATGAAGACGACGCGATGGGGCTTGTGCTGGCGCTGGCCGATCAGGTGGCGGGCAGTGACGCCTCCATTCTCATCACCGGCGAATCCGGCACCGGCAAGGAAGTGCTCGCGCGCTATGTGCACCGCAAATCGCTGCGCACCGACAAGCCGTTCATTTCGGTGAACTGCGCGGCGATCCCCGAAAATCTGCTGGAATCGGAATTGTTCGGGCACGAAAAGGGCTCCTTTACGGGCGCTATTGCGCGGCGTGTGGGCAAATTTGAAGAGGCCGATGGCGGCACGCTGCTGCTGGACGAAATTTCGGAGATGGATGCGCGGCTGCAGGCCAAATTGCTGCGTGCCATTCAGGAACGCGAGATCGACCGGGTGGGTGGCACCAAGCCTGTGAAGGTGAACATTCGCATCATTGCCACCTCCAACCGCGATCTGGCGGAGGCGGTGAAGCATGGCACTTTCCGCGAAGATCTGTTGTATCGGCTCAACGTCGTCAATCTTCGCCTGCCCGCTTTGCGTGAACGGCCGAAGGATATTCTGGCGCTGGCACGGCACTTTGCGCAGAAATATGCCGAAGCCAACGGCGTGGCCTTTCGCGCGATTGGCGCTGGCACCGAACGGGTTTTGATGTCCCATGTCTGGCGGGGCAATGTGCGCGAGCTGGAAAACACCATTCATCGCGCGGTGCTGCTGGCCAATGGCCCTGAAATCGGGCCGGAAGCCATTCGCTTGCCGGACGGATCGCTGGTGGGCCAGGTGCGCGCCAGTGATCTTCCCGGGCCGGTGCAGGCGGCGGTGGAATCTGCCGCAATCGCCACGCGCGGGCTGGTGGGGCGCACGGTGGCGCATGTCGAACGCGATCTGATTTTGGACACGCTGGACCATTGCCTTGGCAACCGCACCCATGCCGCGAACATTCTGGGCATCTCCATCCGCACCTTGCGCAACAAATTGCGCGAATATTCGGGTGCGGGCTTGCAGATTGCCGCGCCGGGCGAAACGCGGGCAGTGGGTTGATCTGAATCATCATGGCTAACACCGACATCGCGGCACCTCAGCCTTCCGGCCAGTTTTCGCTCGGTTCGCTCGCCGATATTGTGAAGCGCAGCGATCTGGCGCTCGCCATCGGGATCATGCTGATCCTGATCGTGCTGATCGTGCCGCTGCCGACCTGGCTGCTGGATATTTCGTTGGCCTTTTCGCTGTCGCTTTCGATTTTGATTTTGATGACGGCGGTGTTTATTCGCAAACCGCTGGAATTCAGTTCGTTCCCGGCCATTTTGCTGATCACCACCATGATGCGGCTGGCGCTGAACCTTGCCTCCACCCGGCTGATCCTCAGCCACGGCAATGAGGGCACCGATGCCTCGGGCTATGTGATTCAGGCGTTCGGCACGCTGATCATGCAGGGCAATTTTGTGATCGGCATCATCGTGTTTTCGATTCTGGTGATCGTGAACTTTGTCGTCATCACCAAGGGTTCGGGGCGCATTGCCGAAGTGGCCGCGCGCTTCAGCCTGGACGCCATGCCGGGCAAGCAGATGGCGGTGGATGCCGATCTGTCCGCGGGGCTGATCGACGAGAAGGAAGCGCGCCGGCGGCGCACCGAGCTGGAATCCGAATCCAATTTCTTTGGCGCGATGGACGGCGCCAGCAAGTTCGTGCGCGGCGACGCGGTGGCCGGGTTGTTGATCGTGGCGATCAACATCGTCGGCGGCATTATCATTGCGGTGGCCCAGAAGGGCATGAGCTTCATGGATGCCACCCACACCTTCACCCTGCTGACGGTGGGTGACGGGCTGGTGAGCCAGATGCCGGCGCTGATCGTTTCGACCGCCGCGGGTTTGATGGTGTCCAAGGCGGGCGTCGAAGGCTCGACCGACAAGGCGCTGATGCACCAGCTTTCGCAATATCCCCAGGCGCTGGGCATGGCATCGGCGGTGATGGGCATTGTGGCGATCATGCCGGGTATGCCGACATTGGTGTTTGCCGCCCTTTCGCTGGGGACGGGTGCGCTTTCCTGGTATGCGTTCAAACGCAAAGACGATGTGCAGGCCGCCGAAGATGCGCGCGCAGAAGACGCGCGCGCGGTGAATGAGCCGACCGAGGAGCCGATTGGCAGTGCGCTGGCGCTGGACCTCTTACGTATCGAGCTTGGCTATGGGCTGCTGCCGCTGATCAACGACGTGCGCGGGCAGCGCATCACCGACCAGATCAAGGCGCTGCGCCGCCAGATGGCGCAGGAGATGGGCTTCATCATGCCCAGCGTGCGTATTCTCGACAATATGCAGTTGGGCGCCAACGAATATGTGATCCGCGTCAAGGAAGTGGAAGCGGGGCGCGGCGAGCTGTTTCCCGGCCATCTGCTCACCATGGACCCGCAAGGGCGCGCCATCGATCTTCCTGGCACCCATACGACAGAACCGGCATTTGGTCTTCCGGCAACGTGGATTGCGCAGACCCAGCGCGACGAGGCCTCGTTCCGCGGGCTCACCATTGTCGACCCCGGCACGGTGCTGACGACACATCTGACCGAAGTGTTGAAGACCAATATGAGCGAGCTGCTCTCTTACGCCGAGACCAAGAAGCTGCTCGACGAATTGCCGCCCGAACAGAAAAAGCTGGTGGAAGAACTGATCCCCTCGCAGATCGCCATTACCGGCGTGCAGCGGGTGTTGCAGACGCTGCTGGCGGAGCGGGTTTCAGTGCGCGATCTGCCCTCCATCCTCGAAGGCATTGCCGAAGCTGTGGGCCATACCAAGAATGCGCTCTACATCACCGAACATGTGCGGGCGCGGCTGGCGCGGCAGATTTGCCATCAGCATTTGGCCCATGGCGGATATTTGCCGCTGATCGCGCTTTCGCCGGTGTGGGAACAGGCGTTTGCCGAATCCATTGTCGGCCAGGGCGAAGACCGCCAACT
>DATJDE010000199.1:0-6628 GCA_035497595.1 Rhizomicrobium sp.
TGGGCTCGCAAACCGTGCTGATGAAAGGCATCAACGACGATGCCGCGATCATGACCCGATTGATGCACGGGCTGTTGAAGCGGCGGGTGAAGCCTTATTACCTCTACCAGATGGACCCTATTCGCGGTTCTGCCCATTTTCGCACCACGGTGGAAAAGGGTGTGGAAATCATTCGCGCTTTGCGCGGCCACACCACCGGCTATGCCTCGCCCGCTTTCTGCGTGGATGCACCGGGCGGCGGCGGAAAAATTCTCATCGCGCCGGATTCAGTGGTGGGCCGCGATGGCGACGATCTGCTGCTGCGCAATTTTGAAGGCAAGGTCTTTCGCTACCCCGATCCCACCGGCACGCTCGGGGCCGACAGGATCGTGTGATGCGTATCGGCGTCACCTATGATCTGAAATCCGACTATCTGGCGCGCGGTTTCAGCGCAGAAGATGCCGCCGAATTCGATTGTGAAGACACCATTGCCGCCATCTGCGCCGCGCTTGCAGCCCAAGGCTGGGAGGTGGCGCGCATCGGCAATGTGCGTCGCCTGATCGAAAGCCTTGCCGCGGGCAAACATTACGACGCGGTGTTCAATTTCTGCGAAGGGGTGAAAGGCGTCAGCCGCGAAGCGCAAGTGCCCGCGATTCTCGATGTCTACAACGTCCCCTTCGTGTTCAGCGATGCGCTGACCATGGCGCTTTCGCTCGATAAAGCCATGACCAAGCGCGTGCTGCGCGATTGCGCCGTGCCGACAGCAGATTTCGCGCTGATCGAAACGCTCGATGATGTGGCCAAAGTCGATCTGCCATTTCCGCTTTTCTTAAAGCCGGTAGCCGAAGGCTCGGGCAAAGGCATCAACGCAAAATCCCGCGTCGATGACAGGGCAGGTTTGCGCGCCACAGCGTCAGCGCTGCTTGCGAAATTCCAGCAACCCGTGCTGGTCGAAAGCTTCTTACCGGGCCGTGAATTCACCGTCGGCCTCATTGGTACGGGCGAGCAAGCCGCAGTGCTGGGCGTCAGCGAGATCGTGCAAAAGGGCAATTATGTCGGCCATGGCTATGGCTTCGAAAACAAAAATGCCTGGGAAGACAAAGTCGATATCGTGCCCGCCGATGATGCGGGCGCGAAAGCGGCAGCCGCAGTCGCGCTGGCCGCATGGCGCGCCTTGCGCTGCCGCGATGGTGGCCGCATCGACATCCGCGAAGATAAGAGAGGGCAGGCCCAGTTCATCGAGGTCAATCCACTGGCCGGTTTGCGCCCGGATTATTCCGATTTGTGTTTCATCGCAAAATTTAACGGCCTCACCTATCAGGATCTGATCTGGCGGATCATGGAATCCTTCCTGCAACGCCACCCACAGCTTCGCCCGCGCGGCTGACATGCGCATAGTGGTGCTGCAGTCCGACATCGCAACCGATGCCCCGCCCGATGAGCGCGATACGCTGCTGCAAGCAGAAGCTATCGTGCAGACCTTGCGCAGCAGTGGGCACACGGTCGCCAAACACACTTTTCCCCAAACAGCGGAAGCATTGTCCGCGCTGCTTGAGGCAACAGGCGCCGACCTGATCTTCAATGTGGTGGAATCGGTCGAAGGCTCAGGCTTCCGCGCGGCAGAGGCGATTGCCCTCTTTGAACAGTCGGGCGTCGTCTATACCGGCAATGCCAGCGGCCCCATGGCCGTAACCTGCGACAAGCTACTGACCAAGCGCCGCCTTGCCGCCGCAGGTCTGCCGACCCCCGACTGGGCCGCGCCGCCCGATTGGCAGGGCCTGTCCGACAGTCAAACCTATATCGTGAAATCGGCGCGCGAAGATGCTTCCCTCGGGCTTGATGACGGCGCGGTGTGCACAGGCCGCGCGCGCATTGCAGCGCGGGCGGATTTTTGCGCAGGCAGCCATGGCGGGGACTGGTTTGCGGAACGCTATGTCGATGGCCGCGAATTCAATATCGCTTTGCTGGAGGTTCGTGGCCGTCCGGTCATTCTGCCGATCGCCGAAATGCGGTTTGAAGCATGGCCCAGCGACAAACCCAAAATCGTCGGCTATGCCGCAAAATGGGATGAACAATCCCACGCCGCCACCCACACGGTGCGCGATTTCACCTGGACGCAGCACGAACCCGCACTGGCCGCGCAGTTGGAAGATTTATCCCGTCAGGTCTGGGCGCTCTTTGATCTCAATGGTTATGCGCGCGTCGATTTCCGCGTCGATGCAGCGGGCGCGCCGACCATCCTTGAAATCAATCCCAACCCTTGCCTCGAAGCGGGCGCGGGCTTTGCCGCTGCCGCGCGGCAGGCTGATTTGAGCTATGCAGCGCTGATCGAACACATTGTCGCCGCCGCCAGGACGCCCGGTTAAACCGATGCGGGCAGCGGCAAGGCCTTCTTCTTCAATTGCCGTTCTCGCCACACGATGAAAAGCCCCGCCGCGATCACCACACCGGCCCCCGCCAGCACCAGCGTTTGCGGCACATCGCCAAAAATCGCAAACCCCAACCCGGTCGCCCAGACCATCGCGACATAATCAAACGGCGCCAGCAGCGATGGCTGCGCAAAGCGGTAGGAATAGGTCATGCAGACCTGCCCGATCCCGCCGAACAACCCCGCCAGCACCAGCCACGTCGCCATAAGGACGGTGGGCATTACAAAGTCGCCAATCAGGGAGATCGCCCCCGCCATGCCGCTGAACAGCATGAAATAAAACACAATGGTCTGGCTGTTCTCGGTGGCGCTCATCTGGCGAATGAAGACAACGACAAACGCAGACATGAAGGCCGCCGCCAGCGCCAGCCCCGCGCCGCTGGAAGGCCCCGCCGCAACAATCGCGCGGATGCCGCCATACGGTTCGATCATCAACAGCACACCGGCAAAGCCGATCAGGACCGCAGCGGAGCGATACATCCCAACCTGTTCCTTCAACAGCAGGACCGCCAGCAGCACCGCAAAAATCGGCATCACAAAACTGAATGCGGTAATATCGGCCAACGGCAAGGTCTGCAGCGCCGCGAAGTTGAGGAACATCGCGCACACCCCAACCATCGAGCGTGTCAGATGCACAAAAGGCCGATGGGTGCGGACCATCTGCCTGATGCCGCCCGTATAGCCTGCCAGAATAAAGAGCGGCACCATCGCAAAGACGGAGCGAAAGAAAATGGTCTCGCCCAGCGGCACGTCGCCTGCCAGTTTGATGACGGCATACATAAGGGTAAAGGCAAGCGTGGCGCCCAGCTTAAGGGCAATGCCGAGCAGTGGTCTGTTCATACTGGGTCAGAGCCAGCCTTTTCGCTTGAACCACAGATAGGGCAGCACGGCAGACAAGGCCATCACCAGAAAAGCGAGCGGATAGCCCATCGGCGAATCCAGCTCCGGCATATGCTTGAAGTTCATGCCCCAGATGGAGGCAAAAAGGGTCGGCGGCAGAAACACCATGGCCGCCACCGACATGATCTTGATGATGTTGCTCTGCTCATTGCTGATCAGGCCGAGCGTGGCGTCCTGCAGATAACTCAGCTTGGTGCTGAGAAAGGTCGAATGGTCCTGCAAAGATTGCACGTCGCGGGTGATGGTTTTGATATGGGTGCGCACATCCTTGGCAGAGCGGCCTTCGCTTGCCTGAGTGAGGAAGGTGAGCATCCGCCCGATGGTCAAAAGGCTCTCGCGCATCTTGCTGGTCAGGTCGTGCTTGCGGCCCAGCCTGCGCAAAATGCCCTGATAATCGCTGTTGCCCGGCTTGTGATTGGGATCGGTATCGAAAATCTCGCGTGAAATGGTCTCGATGTCCGAGCCCGCGCGCTCCAGAATATCGGCCATCCGGTCGACGATGACATCCAGCAGCGCCATGAACACCGTTTCGGAGCCGCGCGCATTGACCGAGGTGCGCTCGCAGCGCGCGGCAAAGGTGCGGAAGGGCTGGGGGTCGATATAACGCACCGTGATCAACCGGTCGTGGGCCAGCACAAAGCTGATCACGTCTGAAATGGGCCGGTCGCCATCGGTATTGGCCAGCACAAGCGCGGTCATAAAGACGCCGCCATCTTCCTGATAGAGGCGGCTGGAGACCTCGATCTCCTCCATGTCGGCGCGGGTGGGCAGTTCCATGGCCAGCATGGCGTTGACCACGCGGCGTTCTTCGGCTGTGGGGGTGAGCAGGTCGATCCACAGCGCATCAGGGGCGATCACGCCGCCTTCGGAGATAACAGCGCCTTTGAGCGCGCCGTTCTGAAGCTGGTAGACCTTCAGCACGCCTGTCCTCATCCGGTTGAGAGGGCGTGGCCGCAAAGGTTGAGGCCACGGCGGGACCATACCTGCCCGCACCATCTGGGCTAAGGGATTTTTGCGGCAGCGTAAAGCCGTGCCGCGCGCGTTGCCGGGATATGTGCGGTGGGGGGGCGCTGGTCCCGGCCCCTCCCCAATGGGAGAGGCCGGGAAAACGGATTAGCGCGGGGCCAGGACCATCATCATCTGACGGCCTTCCATCTTGGGGTATTGCTCGATCTTGGCCACCGGCTCGACATCCTTCTGAATGCGGGTGAGCAGGGCCATGCCGAGATGTTGATGTGCCATTTCACGGCCGCGGAAACGCAAGGTGACTTTGACCTTGTCGCCTTCCTCGAAGAAGCGGTGAACCGCACGCATCTTTACGTCATAATCGTGATCGTCGATGGTGGGGCGCATCTTGATCTCTTTGATCTCGATGACCTTCTGCTTCTTGCGGGCTTCGGCGGCTTTCTTCTGTTGTTCGTATTTGAATTTGCCGTAGTCCATCAACTTGACGACCGGCGGTTTAGCCTCCGGCGAAACTTCGACCAGGTCGAAGCCTTTTTCGTCTGCGATGGCACGGCCTTCGTCGATACCGATTTCGCCGTATTTGTGGCCGTCATCGCCGATCAAAAGAATGGTGCGGGCGAATATTTCTTCATTGATGCGCGGCCCGTCTTTTGCCGCCGGAGCGGGGGCCTGCGATTGAAAACGTCTGGGGACTATGGGGCTCTCCTGTTAACAGCCACACCCCAGCACTCCGTGGGAACAACTGCCGGCCCACGAAGCTGTGTTCGAATTTGGCGCAGGCGAAGGTCTCCTCGAGGTCGGGGCGCGGCGGGGTTGTGTGTCGCGCGAGCCGTTCCCGCGGAAGGCGGAAAACGCTCTAGCCTAGAATAGAACGGCAGGCTGGTTTGGCAACCCCCTCAGTCCGCGGCGGGGCGGCGCGTTTCAGCCTCTTTTTTGATCCGCGCGATGAAGGTTTCCAGCGGAATAGCGCCCAGATCCTTGCCGGAACGCAGGCGAACCGCGACTTTACCTTCCGCTGCCTCCCGCTCGCCAACGATCAGCATATAGGGGATTTTCTGCAACTGTGCGTCGCGGATTTTCTTCTGCATCCGCTCTGCGGTGCTGTCGATGTCCACCCGAAGCCCTGCGGTTCCATTGACCACCGGCTCGTTGAACAGGGCATCCACCACCTTTTGCGCGTAATCGCCCACCTTGTCGCTGATCGGAATCACGCGGGCCTGAATGGGCGCAAGCCAGGTTGGGAAGGCCCCGGCATAATGCTCGATCAGGAACGCCGTAAAGCGTTCATGCGTACCCAGTGGAGCGCGATGGATCACATAGACCGGCGCCTCGGCCCCATCTTCACCGATATATTTGAGATCGAAGGTGTCGGTGGCGAGGAAGTCGAGCTGGTTGGTGGAGATGGTATATTCTGTGCCGATCGCCGACTTGATCATGAAGTCGATCTTGGGGCCGTAAAACGCCGCCTCGCCCTTGCCTTCGACGTAATTGTATCCGGACTCTTCCATCGCCGCGCGAATGATGGAGAGCGCATCCAGCCATTTCTGCGGCTCATCGACATATTTGTCGAGCTTGTCGAGATCGGGCAGCGACAGACGCATGTAATAGTCTTTGATGTCCATCAGGTCGTAATAGCGCGCATGCAAGCGCATCACGCGGATGAATTCTTCTTTCGCCTGATCGTAGCGGCAATAGATATGCGCATCATTCATGCAGAAGCCGCGCACCCGCATCAGCCCCGAAAGCCCGCCTGAGGCTTCGTAGCGATAATCCTGGCCATATTCGGCAATGCGCAAAGGCAGTTCGCGATAGGAGTGCCGCGTCGCCCCATAGATCAGGTGATGATGCGGGCAGTTCATCGGGCGCAAATAATAATTCTCGCCATCGATATCGAGCGGCGCATACATGCTGTCCGCATAATAAGGCAGGTGGCGCGAGCGATAATATAGCGCTTCCTTGGTGATATGCGGCGTCGCCACACGGCGATAGCCATCCTTGCGTTCTTCCTGCAAGGCCAGGAATTCCAGCTCCTGGCGGATCACCATGCCGTTCGGCATCCACAAGGGCAGGCCAGCGCCGACATCCGGCGAGAAGGTGAACAGCTCCATCTCGCGGCCGATTTTGCGATGGTCGCGCTTCTCCGCTTCTTCCAGCTGATAGAGATAGGCAGCCAGTTCCTTTTCATCGCGCCAGGCGGTGCCGTAAATGCGTTGAAGCTGCGGGTTGTTGGAATCCCCGCGCCAATAGGCGCCGGCAATCTTGGTCAGCTTGAAGGCCTGCCCGATCTTGGAGGTAGAGGCAAAATGTGGGCCGCGGCAGAGGTCATGCCAGTCGCCGTGAAAATAGATCGACACA
>DATJDE010000200.1:0-6757 GCA_035497595.1 Rhizomicrobium sp.
GGCCGCCCGCGATGCAGGATCGCCCAGATCGACCAGCACAGGCTTAAATGGCGTTTTGTTCTCATAAAGCGCGATGAGCACTTTATGGCAGTAAGACGACAATGGATGATAATAGAGTTTGATCGTCATCGCGCGCCCTTCTCGGTCAACCAGCTTCGCAGTTTATCATCCAGGGTGTGCCGAATCTGTCAGTCACCATGCCAAAGCGTTTTGCCCAGAAGGTTTGCTCCATCGCCATGGTCACGTTGCCGCCCACGGAAAGTTCGTTGAAGACGCGCTCGGCTTCCGCAATGTCGGGGATGTGCAGCGACACATTCATGCCCTGCGCGGGCCGATAAAAATTCGGCGGCGAATCCGATCCCATGAGAACGCCGCCGGCAACGTTCAGCCGCGCATGTAAGACCAGCCCTTTCCATTCCGGCGACATCTGCGCGTCCGGGGGAGCGTCCTCGCCAGTCATCATCATCTCGATTTTTCCCCGCAGGCATTTTTCGTAGAATTTGAAAGCTTCGGCACAGTTTCCATTGAAACCCAGATATGCGTTGATCTGCATGGCTCTCTCCGTGCTGTGTGCGGCTCGTCTGTCTTAAGTCTGTTGACCTCCATCCGGTTCAGCAAGTCCCATTTTTCGTGATGGAGTTCCGCACCATCGCGTTTTGTTCCCGCCTGCCCTCCAGGTTCGAGCCTGCGTGGCCGCCATTGCGCGTGCCCGCTATACGGGGGGAGCCCCGTTTTTCCAGACCTTGAGATGATTGGTGAGGGCGGCGCGCTCATCTCCAACGGCGCATCCAGCGCGTGCATCGCAGAAAACGGCATTGACGGGCATCCGCATATCGTACAGTGTACGAGTACATTGTACGGTACGTCGATGCCCCGCGAACTGAGCCCAGATGAGATAGCCATTTTCCGCGCCCGCGTAGGCGTTGCCGCGTTCGCTCTTTATGCGAAGGGCGGAGAAGGCGCGATCACAATGCGCCAGATAGCCCGCGCCCTTGGTTCCAGCCCCATGGGGCTCTACCGCTATTTCAAGGATCGCGACGAGATCATTGCTTACTTGCGCATCGCCGCCTTCAATAAATTTTCTGAAGCGCTCGAAACCGCCTTCTCCAAGGGGGCGGACCCCTTCGCCCGTGCCCGCTGCGTTGGCCGCGCCTATCTCGATTTCGCACTCGAGAATCCGGGTGAATACCGGCTGATGTTTGATCTCAGCCAGCCAAATGAAACGGGCGACAGTGAGCTGTCCAAAGCCAGCGCGCGGGCCACGCGCACCGTCACCCGCCATGTCGATGAATTGCGTGCCGCAGGCGTTGTCATGGGCGAGACGAGCGATGTCGGCCGCGCGCTTTGGGCCGCCGCCCATGGCGTGATTGTGCTGCATCTCGCAGGGCGCCTGCCCGAGGGCGTGAATGTGCGCGATCTCTATTTTCAAACCATGCGGCTGGCCTTTCGCGGTGCCCGCACCCCACCCGGCAAAAACCATTCTCTCACACAACGGAGCCAGACATGACACTTCATGCCAAGCCGCAGCGTGCCCTTCCCGGTGCGCTCGCCAAACCATTGTCGATCCCGGTCATCGCCTCGCCCCTGTTCATCATCTCCACACCCGATCTGGTGATCGCGCAGTGCAAGGCAGGCATCATCGGCGCGTTCCCGTCGCTCAACGCCCGTCCCGTGTCGCTGTTGGACGAATGGCTCGCCCGTATTACCGAAGAACTGGCGGCCTATGATCGCGCCAACCCGGATAACCCGTCTGCCCCCTTCGCCGTGAACCAGATCGTGCACAGGTCCAACGACCGGCTGGAGCAGGATGTGGCGCTCTGCGTGAAATACAAAGCCCCCATCGTCATCACCTCGCTTGGCGCGCGGGCCGATTTGAACGACGCCGTACATTCCTATGGCGGTGTGGCGTTGCACGATGTCATCAACAATACCTTCGCCCGCAAAGCGATTGAAAAAGGCGCTGATGGCCTCATCGCGGTTGCGGCGGGCGCAGGCGGGCACGCTGGCACCACCTCACCCTTCGCATTGATCGAAGATATTCGTGAATGGTTCGATGGTCCGCTCGCTTTGTCCGGCGCGCTGGCCACGGGCCGCGGCGTTCTGGCTGCACGCGCCATCGGGGCAGACTTCGCTTATATCGGCTCGGCCTTCATCGCGACCGAAGAAGCCAATGCGGTGCAGGGTTACAAGCAGATGATTACCGAATCCGCCTCGCAGGATATTCTCTATTCCAATCTCTTCACCGGCGTACACGGCAATTACTTGCGCCCGTCCGTTGTTGCAGCGGGACTAGATCCCGATAACCTGCCGCAATCCGATCCGTCGAAAATGAATTTCGGCTCCGGCGGCAACACCGACAAAAAGGCGTGGAAAGATATCTGGGGTTGCGGTCAGGGCATCGGCGCGGTCAAAACCATCGCGCCCGTGGCCGATTTCGTCGGCAAGCTCAAACGCGAATACGAAGCCGCCAAAAACGCTGTCGCCTAGGCACACCCATCAGGGCGCCGCGCCATGCGCCCTGATGGCCCCGAGAAACGGCTCGGCAAATTCTTTCAATTTGGCTGCGCCCACACCATGGACTTCGCCAAATTCGGCAATCGTGCTCGGGCGCTTCTGCGCCATGTCAATCAGCGAACGATCGGAAAACACCACATAGGCAGGCACCTGCCGCTCCCGCGCCATTCCCATGCGCAATTGTTTCAAGGCTTCGAGCAGCGATGTGTCGGCGCGGGAAAGATCGGCATCCGCTGTCGCCTTTTCGCGTTTGCCCTTGCGCGTTGCGGGGCTCGGCGGGCGATGGCGAAAACTTTCTTCGCCGCGCATCAACCCCGCGCCCTTCGCCGCAATTTTCAAGCCGCCATAGCCGCCAATATCTATACGCAAGAATCCGCCCCCCACCATCTGGCGAATGATGGATTGCCATTCCTCGCGTTTGCGGTCCGCACCGGCGCCAAACGCAGCAGACGCATGATGCCGGTTGGATAAAACCTTCTCACTTTCCGTGCCGCGCAACACATCCACAATGTGGGATGCGCCAAACATCTGCCCGGTCAGTTGAACCGCCGCCAGAACTTTTTTTGCGTCCGCCGTCCCATCCACCATTGCAACAGGGTCAAGGCAGACATCGCAATTGCCGCAAGGCTCCGCCTCTTCGCCGAAATAGGTGAGCAATAACTGTCGTCGACATTCCGGCGCCTCGCTATAGGCCAGCAGCGCATTCAAACGTTGATGTTCGCGCCGTTTGCGGTCCTCGCCCGCATCTTCCTTGTCGATGAACATGCGCCGCATACGAATGTCGTTCAGCCCGAACAGCATCGCCGCTTCCGCAGGCTCCCCGTCGCGCCCCGCGCGCCCAATCTCCTGATAATAGGCTTCCAGGCTGCCGGGCAGATCGGCATGAAAGACATAGCGCACGTCCGGCTTGTCGATCCCCATGCCGAACGCAATAGTTGCCACCATTACAATGCCCGGCTCGGTCATAAAGCGGTTCTGATGTGTCTCCCGCATCTCCTTCGCCAACCCTGCATGATAGGGCAGCGCCCGCAAACCATGCTCATTGAGAGCGGCAGAAACCTCTTCGGTCTTTTTGCGCGAGAGGCAATACACAATCCCGCTCGCACCCTTGCGCGCCTTGACGAAGCTCAGCAATTGCTTCTTGGCATCCTTCTTCGGCTCGACACTCAGCCGGATGTTGGGCCGGTCAAAGCCCAACACCAGCGTTTCTACATCACCGTCAAACAGCTTATCCGCAATGTCGGCGCGCGTTGCCTGATCGGCAGTCGCCGTCAACGCCGCAATCGGCACGCGTGGAAACACCGTGCGCAGCCGCGTCAGCGCCTCATATTCGGGGCGGAACGATGGCCCCCATTGCGAAATGCAATGCGCCTCGTCTATCGCGATCAACTTCACATCCAGCCGCGCCAGCGCCGCCAGCATGCGCTCTGTCATCAACCGTTCGGGCGCCATATAAAGCAGCCGCGTTTCGCCGCGCGCCGCGCGGTGCCACGCGGCCACATTCTGCTCACGCCCTTGGGATGAGTTGATCGCGTCGGCCGCAACCCCTGCCAGCCGCAACGCCGCCACCTGATCCTGCATCAGCGCAACCAGCGGCGAAACAACCAGCGTCAGCCCACCCAGAACCAGCGCGGGAACTTGGAAGCACAAAGATTTGCCCGAACCGGTCGGCATCACCGTCAGCAGATGCCGCTGCGACAGCAGCGCCTGCATCGCCTCTTCCTGACCGGGGCGGAAATCGTCGAAGCCGAACACGCTTTTCAGAACGTGACGTTTTGGATCGCGATGTTCGGCGTCTGACATATCTTTTACAGGTTCACCGCATTGTGCATTTTGTCGCCGAACATGTTGGCCCATTCTTCGGGTGAAAGGTTCTGCTTCTTGTTCATATATTTCGCCGGACTGGCAAGTTTTTCCGCGGTCCGCCCGCGAATCACCGCAGGCCGTGTCGCAATGGTATTGAACCAGCGATTCATATTGGGATAGTCGGTCACGTCGATATTCATCGTGCCGCCCGCGCTGCGTCCCGGCCAGGTCGCGATATCCGCAATCGAATATTCGTCACCCGCCAGATATTCCGCTTCGCCCAGCCGCCGTTCCAGCACGCGCAGCAAGCGATGCACTTCCTTGGTGTAACGCTGAATCGCATAGTCGATCTGTTCGGGCGCATAGCGCACAAAATGCGCCATCTGCCCGCCCATGGGGCCCATTCCGGCCATCTGCCAGGTGAGCCATTGCAACGCCACGCTGCGTTTGCGCGGATCAGCGGGCAGCATCTTGCCGCTCTTTTCGGCGAGATATTGCAAAATCGCACCCGATTCGAACACAGCATGGGGTTCGCCGCCAAAGGGCGGATCATGGTCCACAATTGCAGGAAGCTTGTGATTCGGGTTGATTTTGCCGAATTCGGCGGTGTGCTGCTCGCCCTCAAAGATGTCGTACAAGATGACATTATAGGGCAGGCCAATCTCTTCCAGCATGATACTGATCTTCTGGCCATTCGGCGTGGCGACATAATGCAGGTCGATCATGGGGAGGCTCCGGGTTCTGTTTGGGGGATGTCTATCGGGCGACCTTGCGCGATAGCGCTGCAATCCGGCAATAAGAGAATGATTTTTTTAGAGTGCGGCCCTATTCTGCCGCAGCGCGAACGCAAGGATCACACGTGAAAATTCATCTCCATAAGGGCGATCTTCCCGGTGATCTGGACCTTGGTCCCATCGTGGCCATCGATTCCGAAACCATGGGCCTGTCCTATGTCCGCGACCGGTTGTGCCTCGTGCAACTTTCTGCAGGTGATGGTGTCTGCCACGCCGTTCAATTTGCGCCCGGCGCCTATGATGCGCCGAACCTCAAACGCCTGCTGACCGATCCAAAGGTCCTCAAACTGTTCCATTTCGCCCGTTTCGATGTCGCCATGTTCCAGCGTTATCTGGGTGTCACCACAGCGCCGATCTATTGCACCAAAATCGCGTCCAAACTGGTGCGCACCTATACCGACAGGCATGGCCTCAAAGACCTCGTGAAAGAGGTGCTGAGCGTCGAACTGTCCAAAGAACAGCAAAGTTCAGATTGGGGCGCCCCCAGCCTGACCGAAAGGCAACTCAGCTACGCCGCCAACGATGTCGCCTATCTCCATCGCCTGCGGAATGCGCTGGATGTGATGCTGGCGCGTGAAGGCCGCACGGCCCTCGCCCAAGCCTGCTTCGACTTTCTGCCAGCGCGCACCAAGCTCGATCTGTTGGGCTGGGATGAGGTGGATATTTTCGCCCATTGAGTGGTTAACGCGGACGTCGCACCCATTAACCCATTGAAATAATTTAAGACTTGAACAAATTTGGCTGATCGGCCACATTTGGCATGATTTTCGCGTGTGGTCATGAATCCGCGCGCGCTCTGGCGGCGTGAAGGGAACTGCGCCGCCAATCAGAAAAAGGAATTTGGATGCGTTCCGCCGTGACCGTTGCGGCCTCGTCCGGGTTGGCCGTGGACCAAAAGGCCGCGCGCCGCGTGCTCGACATGGCGGGGGAGGCGATAGCCGCCCTGGGCCAGTCGCTGAACGGAGATTTCACCCGCGCAATTGATGCCATCCTGTCCATCAAGGGGCGGGTGGTCGTCAGCGGCATGGGTAAAAGCGGCCATATCGGGCGCAAGATCGCCGCCACCCTCGCATCGACCGGCACACCGGCCTTCTTTGTCCATCCGGGAGAGGCAAGCCACGGCGATCTTGGCATGGTCACGCGCGAGGACGCGGTGCTGATGCTGTCCTATCGCGGCGAAACGGCAGAGCTGGGCGATTTGATGACCCACGCCAAGCGCCTGCAAATCCCACTGATCGGCATTGCCGGCAATCCGCACTCCACTTTGCTGCAAACCGCGGACATCGCGCTGGTGCTGCCGCAGGCGCATGAAGCCTGCCCCATGGGCCTTGCCCCCACCACTTCAACAACGCTGATGCTGGTTTTGGGCGATGCGCTGGCCGTGGCATTGATGGAACGGCGCGGTTTCACCGCCGATCAATATCGCGATTTTCATCCCGGCGGCTCGTTGGGCAAAGCGCTGATCCGCGTCAGCGATCTCATGCATACGGGCGAAGAACTGCCGCTCGCCGCCGAAGATGCATCGATGCAGGACGTCGTGCTCATCATGGCCTCGCGCCGCTTCGGCTGTGTCGGTATCACTGCTGGCGATGGCGCGCTCATCGGCATCGTGACCGATGGTGATCTTGCCCGCCACATGGATC
>DATJDE010000201.1:0-2820 GCA_035497595.1 Rhizomicrobium sp.
GCGAAAGCAAAACCGCCAATCGCTCTTATTTGATTGGCCCGAAGGGGCAGATCACCGCGCGGTACAACAAAATTTTCCTCTTCGATGTGCAATTGCCGTCGGGTGAAAGCTATCGTGAATCCAACACCGTCGCGGGCGGCGATGCGGCGGTGCTGGCCGATCTGCCATGGGGCAAGCTCGGCATGACGGTGTGTTACGACCTGCGCTTTCCGCAGCTTTATCGCGGCCTGGCAAAAGCGGGGGCGTTCATGTTCACCGTGCCATCCGCTTTCACTGAAACAACCGGCAAGGCGCATTGGCACACGCTATTGCGTGCCCGCGCCATCGAGAACGGGGCCTTTGTGATGGCGCCTGCGCAAGGCGGTCTGCACGCCAATGGCCGCAGCACCTATGGCCACAGCCTGATCGTGGCCCCATGGGGCGAAGTGCTGGCCGAAGGCGGCACCGAGCCCGGCGTCATCGTGGCCGACATCGATCCCGCTGCCTCGGCGCAGGCACGCGCGAGAATCCCTAATCTCCAACATGATCGGGATTTTGCTGCGCCATGAATCGGGCCTTTCATTTTGGGAAGTGCTCGACATGGATTTCCGCGGTACGGCCGAAATAGACCACGCGGCGGCCAAGGAATGAGACGAGATAACCTGCGCAGCCTGCCGTCTTAACCTTCTCGCAGAAGGCTTTGTAGCTATAGTCCGGCCCGTTCGCTTGTGCCCACCGCACCAGTGCTTCTACGCCCGCAGCGTCGAAGGTGGCCGCGACGCTGCCCGCAGATGGCGGCATGTCCAGCATCACGCTGTCGCCATCTGGCAGGTAGTAGATCTGTGTGTTGCGGCGATAGTCCACCGTGTAGCCCTCAAAGCCGGCGGCAATCAGCTTGCCGACAATCTCCGGAAAACTCAGGCTCCCATTGTGAGCTGCATTCAGGCAATTTTTGGCAACAGAAATCCGTTCCGCGTCCATGGCGTAATCCTTTTCGTTGGTGTTGGAGATTTATTTGGAGGCGTTCAGTCCAGCGGGATTGACGTGATCCCTCGTCGTTCCGCGAGGGTTTTCAGTGTCTGGAGGAGGTGTTCGTGCTCGTCGTTGGTCAATACGCTGAAATATTCGGCGTCGTTGTGATCGGCCAGTGATGCCAAAAGCGGCACCTTGGCCCGGCCATCTTTCGTCAAAGACAGACTGTGCGCGCGCTTGTCCTGCACGCTGTCGGATCGCACGATCAACCCTTTTGCCAGAAGCCTGTCTGCCAGTTTGCTTATTGCGCCCTTCGTCATCCCCATCTTCAACGCGAGAGCCGACGGGAGCATGGCGCGCGCGTCATAGAGCGCCCGCATGAAGCCCCATTCCGCCACAGTCACATCCTCGCCCGCGAGTTTACGCGCGAAGTCCTGTGACACAGCATTTGAAACCATCCGCATCCAATAGCCAGTATGGTCGGTTAGCGCGGAGACAGACGGCATTAGTTACGCCTCATTTCATTGACTAGGAAACTAACGTAATGTCGTTTCCTAGTCAACAACCGTCTCGGCTCAATCGCGGCAAGCGGTGCCGTTCATCTGCTGGTCAGGAAGACTATATTCTACTATGTGGGCTATGTGTTTCGGATGAGGATGCCGTGATCGTTTACAGTCTCAGTTGCGCCAAGGGGCATGCCTTCGAAGGCTGGTTCCGCGATAGCGCGGCCTTCGATGATCAGGCAGAAGCAGGCAAACTTGCCTGCCCTATGTGCAATTCCCGCAAGGTGGGCAAAGCCATGATGGCGCCCTCGGTCCGTGGCTCGAAGGCTGAGGCTGCCCCCACAGCGCCCGACCTGCGCAAGATGACCCAGTTCATGACGGGCCTGCGCAAATACGTCACCGAAAATGCCGAATATGTCGGCCCGCGTTTTGCCGAGGAAGCCCGCAAGATTCACTATGGCGAAACCGACGACCGCCACATCTATGGCGAGGCAACCTTGAAGGAAGCCAAGGAGTTGGTCGAGGAAGGTGTCGACGTGGCGCCTTTGCCGCCCGAGCCGAGCGACGTCAACTAGGCAACCTTCACCGCACTTTAGCGGTGTAGAACGTGCAAAAAAAACGGAACCAGGTCGGCCATAATCGCGGTAGTCTGTCTCGACGACAGATGGAGAGAACCGCATGCACGCTCGTCTCGACTATTACAAAATCGCGCCTGCAGCCATTCAGCCGATGATGGCGATGGAGAAGTATCTGCGCGAATGTGGCCTCGATCATACGCTGATCGAACTGGTGAAAACGCGCGCCTCGCAGATCAATGGCTGTGCCTTCTGCCTCGACATGCACACCTCCGATGCGCGCAAGGCAGGTGAGAGCGAAATCAGGCTCTACATGCTCTCCGCCTGGCACGAATCCTCCCGCTTCACGGAAAAGGAGCGTGCGGCTCTGGCCTGGACCGAGGCGCTGACCCTGATCTCCCAAACCCATGCGCCGGATGATGTTTATGCCGAACTGCTGAAGCATTTCAGCGAGGCCGAGGTGGTCAACCTGACGTTGCTGATCACCACCATCAACGCCTGGAATCGCATCGCCATCGGTTTCCGTTCGGTGCCGCTCAGCGAGGCCAAGGCCGCAGGCTGAACTCAGGCGGCCGGGCGCGCCGCGACGAGCATGTAATTCACGTCCGTATCGTTGGCCAGCCGCCAATCCCAGCGCAATGGATCGAAGGAGACTCCTTGTAACTTCAGTGGTTTGAGACCGGTTTCTTCGAGCATTGCTTTAAGTGTTGCGGGCGCAATAAACCGGCTCCAGTCATGGGTGCCGCGCGGCAGCCAGCCCAGCACATATTCCGCCCCGAGCTTGGCCAGCG
>DATJDE010000202.1:0-8345 GCA_035497595.1 Rhizomicrobium sp.
CAGCCCGCAAGCCCATGCCAAAATCCTCTCCGTAGATACAACAGAGGCCAAAGCCGCTCCCGGCGTTGTCGCCGTGCTCACGCAAGCAGACATCCTCGCCGCAGGCGGCAAAGACATGCCCAGCCTCACCCCCATGCAGAGCCGCGACGGCACGCCCCCCAAAGGCCACGACAAACCACTCCTCGCCCACGATCACACCACCTTCTCCGGCGAAGCCATCGCCATGGTGCTGGCCGAAACCTATGCGCAAGCCTGCGATGCCGCCGAGCTGGTGGCGATCGACTATGATCAGCTACCTGCCGCAGGCACGCTGGAAAGCGCGCATAACGCACCCGCCATCTGGGACGACATTGCGAATAACCAGTCCTTCGACTGGATTGCGGGCAAGGAAGACGAAACCAACGCCGCTTTCGCCAGCGCCGCCCAAGTGGCCGAAATCGACGTTGTGCAAAACCGCATCGTCGTGAACTCCATGGAAACCCGCAACGCCATCGGCACCTATGATGCGGGATCAGACAGTTTCACCCTCTATAGCGGCAGTCAGGGCGCGGGCGGCTTGCGCGACCGCGTGGCCCGCATGGTCGGCATCGAAAACACAAAACTGCGCGTGGTGACGCCGGATGTCGGCGGCGGTTTCGGTATGAAAGCAGGCGCATACCCTGAACAGGCGCTGGTGCTGCTGGCCGCGAAAATCACAGGCCGCCCGGTGCGCTGGTCATCGGATCGTTCGGAAGCCTTCCTCGCCGATCAGCATGGCCGCGATACCTGGACCAAGGCCGAACTGGCGCTGGATGCAGACGGCAAAATCCTTGCCCTGCGTGTCACCGGCACCGCGAATATGGGCGGCTACATGTCGTTCTTCGCGCCGTTCATTCCCACGCTTGCGGGGGGGCGTATCCTCGGCGGTGTCTACCGCGTGCCAAGTGTGTTTGTGAACATCAAGGGCTATGTCACCAACACCGCGCCAATCAACGCCTATCGCGGTGCGGGCCGCCCGGAAGCTGCCTATATGATGGAACGGCTGATGGATGCGGCGGCCGCCAAAAGCGGCATCGACCGCGTGGCGCTACGCCTGAAAAATCTCATCACGCCGGAAGAACTGCCGTTCAAAAACTGGTGGGGCGTGCCATACGATTCCGGCAACTATCCGCACATGCTGCAGGATGGGTTGAAGCGCGCGGGCTATGGCGATTTCGAAAGCCGCAGAACGGAAGCCGCCGCACGCGGCAAACTGCGCGGCTTTGGCCTTGCCTATTACGTCGAAATCACCGCCGCCATGGGCAGCGAACCGGCAGCGGTGAAGTTCACCGACAATGGCGGGGTCGATCTCTATGTCGGCACCCAGTCGAATGGGCAGGGCCACGAAACCGCCTACGCCCAACTCGTCGCGGAAAAACTCGGCGTACCGTTTGAAACGATCACCGTGAAACAGGGCGATACCACCTGGGTCAATGGCGGCGGCACCGGCGGCTCGCGCTCGCTCAACATGGCAGGCGGCGCGTTGCTCGCGGCCTCCGACGTGGTGATCAAAAAAGGCATCACCGCGGCAGGGCAGGTGCTTCAGGCAGGCGGCAACGAAGTGATCTTCGATGTGGTAGAAGAAACAGGCCGGTTCCGCGTCGCGGGCACCGACCGCGCCATCACACTCGGCGAACTTGCCATCACGCTAAAACGCGAACAGCTTCCCGAATTCGAGAACGGGCTGGACAGTGACGCGATCTATGACGGCGCAGCCTCCACCTTCCCCAATGGCTGCCATGTCTGCGAAGCCGAAGTCGATCCCGAAACGGGGGAAGCAAAAATCGTCTCCTATTCCGTGCTCGATGATTTTGGCCGCGTCATCAACCCGATGCTGGTGGCAGGTCAGGTCCATGGCGGCGTCGCGCAAGGTCTCGGCCAGGCCATGCTGGAAAACTGTGTCTACGACGCCGAAACCGGCCAGTGCCTCACCGCCAGCTTCACCGATTACGCCATGCCCCGCGCCGAAGACGTGCCGGACATCAATTTTGCCTACGAAGAAATCCCCTGCAAAACCCACGCCCTGCAAGCCAAAGGCTGCGGCGAGGCAGGCACAGTGGGCGCCATGCCAGCGGTGGTAAGCGCGGTGTGCGATGCCATAGGCGTGCTCCACCTCGACATGCCGCTGACGCCCGAACGTGTCTGGCGCGCGCTTCAGGAGAAGCGTGTGAAAGCTGCGTAGCTTAAGGTTTTTTCGGGGCTGCCGCGCGCATCATATCCATCTGAAGTTTATCATCCGCCGTGGGGTTCACACAGGTTTGCGCGATCAGATCAATAAGTTGAACCACCCAATAGCGCATCAGCGGATTGCGAATGGCCTTCAGCGCGTTAACAGCCTGCGCAATATCTTCCCCGCCAGAACTGCCCTTTGAAGCGCGCACGCGAAGTTTACTCATACATCCCCTCGAATTGAACTGCACTTGAATCCCACCTTTAGGCGCGCCATGGACACTCCGGAACACCCAAAACCTGCATTGCCCCATACCGAAATGGAGGTGCCGGACTGGAACGACCTGCGCCTGCTCAATGCTGTGCTGCGCGCAGGCAGCCTGACACGGGCAGCCCGCATGGTGGGCCAGTCACAAGCCACCGCCAGCCGCCAGATGGATCGGCTGGAACGCATCGTCGGCGTGAAACTGCTGGAACGCTCCACCAGCGGCGCCCAGCTCACCCGCGATGGCCTGGCGCTGGTGGAAGATTTGCGCAGCGCCTGGGACATTCTGGAACGCGCCATGGCGCGGATGCATGCGCCGGGCCGCACGCGCGAAACCGCCAAGCTCGTCACCACCGATGGCGTGGCCACCTACTGGATCCCGCGCTTCCTGCCCTTCCTGAAAGACAGCAGCATCGAGCTGCGCCTGTTCACCGCCCATGAAGCGGGTCAGGACAGGCACGAACATTTCGACATGTCGATCCATTTCATGCCGCCGAACGATCCGAACGCCGTGTTCGTAAAACTGGGCATGTTCCATTTCCTGCCCTATGCCTCGGCGGATTATCTCGCCCGCCACGGCACGCCCCGCAAAGCCGAAGACCTTGCGCACCACAGTCTGCTCGATCATGCGTTCTATCTGATCGACAAAGGCACATGGAAAATGCGCCTGCCGGAAACGGGCGATGATGTGCGCGTATCCCTTTTCACCAATTCCAGCACGGTGCTGGTGGAAAGCGCGCGCAATGGCGCAGGAATCTGCTGGCTCCCCAGCTATGTTTCGGTGTTCGAGCGCAATCTCGTCCCGCTGGACCTTGGCCTCAATCTCAGCACGCCCATTTACCTCTGCCACTATCGGGACTCTGAAAATAACAGCGCGGTGCGCGCGGTTATCCATTTCCTCAAACACATCTTCGATCGCCGAAAGATGCCCTGGCTGCGGGACGCGTTCGTCCCCCCGTCACAATTCCCGCCCCAGACGGTGGAGAGCATCATGGCGTCCTATGCACCGCTGCAAGGCGGTTAGACCCGCGGGTTACTGCGCGGGCGCGGGATTGGCCGCCTGATACTTCGCGATGGATGCGGTCAGCGTGTCTTTCTCCGCGCAATCGCTGGGGCACAGCCTGTCCAGCACGGCAAGTTCAGCCTCTGCCTTGTCCGGCTGTTTTTTCTGCAAATACAGCTCGCCCAGATATTCATGCACGCCCCTGTGATCGGGATTGATCGCCAGCGCGCGGTTGTAATAATCGAGCGAGGCATCGTAATCGCCGGTCATCCGGTGGGCATAGCCTTCATAGTTCAGGATGTCGGCGTTTTTGGGCCGCTGCTCCAGCGCCGTGTCGAGATAGGGAATCGCCTCGGCGAATTTCTCATGTTTGATCAGCCGCAGCGCCGTCGCATAGGCCTCGTTTCCGGGGTCGGTGTCGCGCATCATGCTGCCGCCATAACCGCCGCTATTGCCGCCCATACCAAAGGCGGGCAGGGCAAAAACACAAAATGCTGTCGCTAAAACAAGACCTTTGCGCATGGTGTGCTCCCAGGCTGATCGGTTGCCAGCCTTGCTTATACTGCCAACACGGGCGCAGTCGAAGGCCCTCTCGTTGACAAGCTGTCAGCCGTCAGTTGAATGTCCCGTATGACCATTTCCGATGCGCCTGCCGCCGCCGTAACCGAGCCGCGCGGCGCCCGCCGTAAACCCGAAAGTTATGCCAAGCTGAAAAAGGCGGCGCGCAAGCTGTTCGTCCAGCGCGGCTACCACGCCACCCGGCCACAGGATATTGCGCGCGAGGCGGGCCTTGGCCACGGAACTTTTTACCTGCACTTCCCGGACAAGCGCGCCTGCTTCCTGTCTTTCGTCGAAGACGCACGCACCGAACTCGATGCCTATCTACGCGCCCGCGTCTCGCAGGATTCCTCGCTCGAGAAATTCTTCGCGACCATGCTGCACGCAATCTACGAATATTCCGAAACCCATCCCGGCGTGCTGCACGCAGCCCTCACCGATGAAGCGGTCATCGACGCTGAAGGCGCGCAAGCCGTCCCCCTGCTGCAACGCTGGGGCAAGGACTGGACCGGCCTGTTGCGCAATTCCGCCCGTCTCGGTCTGGTCTCGGATTCTTTTGATCTTGAAATCATCGGCCAGGCCATTGTCGGCGCGTTGCACCAGACAGGCAGTGAAGGCGCCGCCAGCAAGCGCAGCCGCGAACAGGTGGTGGATAATCTCACGCGCTTTTTGGTGCGGGCGCTGAAACCCTGATCCCTCTCCCCGGCGGGGAGAGGGGCTATGTCAGGACTGGCCCTAATTCTGGTCCAGATGATAGGTCAAACCGGCCGTCACAGCGTGGTTGGAGAAATGCTGTGTGGCATTATCCGCCAGCAGCGGATCGCGCATATCCACCGACAATGCCTGCGTGAAGCGATAGCCGCCGAAGACCGAAATCTGGTTGCTGATGTCTTTGCGCAAGCCAGCTTCAAGCTGATAGCCCGGCCTCCAGGCGCGTCCGCTATAGTTATCGACATGGCCGCCGTAATTCACAGCACCCAGCCCGACGCCGACATAGGGGGTGAACGGCGCATCTTTGATCAAGTCGATCTGTCCGTTCGCCATCAGCGTGGTGGAGCTGAGATGGCCATACGCCTTGAATTCATCCACTGAGATCAGTTGCTGGTTGGAATGTTGCGAATTCACTTCGATCCGCATGCCATTGCCAAGATCATACCCGACAGCACCGCCAAACGTGTAACCGGGATTGTATTTGGCGTTCGACGTGCCATCCAGATCGCTGTTGAAGTGCGGGCTCGGCAGGATGGAGAGCCCACCATCGCCGCTGAAATAGACGCCCGGTGTGGATGCGAATGCTGCCGTGGCCGCGAACAGCGCCGTCACCCCCGTGGCCAGCAATAGTGTTGTTTTCATAAAACGGTACTCCTCGGTTTACGCGTGAGGCCTTTCTTGGCCTCTTGGAATGCTGCGCCAGCGGGAGGTGAAAAGTTTGTCCCATCTGTCGCAACATATTAAAAACGCTGACAGATTCGTCTTCGATCCCGGTGTTTTCATTACAAATTGGTGGGGATGGGCGGATTGACACCGCGCAAGAACTGACAAAATATCAGTCCCTAGAGGGGCGCAAAACAAGCGTCCCCCCTGCCTGGGAGGCTGAAGATGTTAAAGCGCATCTACACACGTGACGAACTGATTGCCGATCATCCATTCGCACAGTTGCAGATTGAGGCGGGCTATCGCCTGCATGGCGGTTTCGATGCACGCGGCAAATATATCTCCCCACGCATACTGAACCGCTGGCCCGCCGTGCACGCATGGCAAGAGGCGCTGAAAGAGCGTGGCCAACCCATCATCGACGCCAGTGGCCGTTTGCTCAAACGCGGTCCCTATCCCACAACCGAACAGCAGAAATTTCTGCTTGCCGCGGGCGATGGCGAATCCCTGTGGAACGGCCTCACCGTCACCGGCGTGGTCGAAGCGCGCGGCGCCATGCTGGCACAAGTGACCGCGCCTGATTTTCAATCCATCATCGTGGAAGATCTGGCCGAAACCTGCCTCGGCCATCTGAACAAGGGCCTGCTCGAAGCCCATGGCTGGGATGAAGGCGGCACCAAATCCAAAGGCATCGGCGGGCATGACGATATGTGGTTCGCCGTGCGCGATGCGCTGTTCGGCAAAGACGCCTATCCAATCCCCGAAGTGCCGGAAAGCCTCAGTCGCCCAGAAACCGGCCGCCGCATTGCGCAGGTGCCAAAAGAACATGAAGACTGGATTTTGCTGCTGATGAACGTGCTGATGATCGAAGTCAGGGCGGAAAATTTCTTTTCGTTCTGCATCGAGGTGATGCGCGATCCGGATAATTTCAAAGACCGGCGCGCCGCCGCCGATCATGCCGCAGACGTGGTGGCCCGCATCCGCACCGATGAAGCCATTCATGTCGGCTATCTGCAAACCGCCATCAGCGAATTGCGCAGTTTCACTATAAAGACGGTGGATGGCAAAACCATCCCCGGCCACACGATCATAGATCCCCTGTGGGAACAGATGATCGAATGGCACGCCGTCACCAATGCCGATTTTACACGCAACCAGTCACGCGACAGCGTGCTTTCCCGTTTGCGCAAACACCCCAAGGGTGATGCGTTGGCCGCGCAATTCGATGCGCTTGAATATGAGGCAGCAGCATAATGAAAGACTTCAAGGGCAAAACCGCTTTCATCACCGGCGGCGCAAGCGGCATCGGCCTGTCCATGGCGCGTGCCTTCGGGCGGGCGGGCATGAATGTGGTGCTGGCCGATATCGAAGATGCGCCCGCGCGCGCCGCCGTCGATCAACTCGCCAGCGAGCAGATCAAGGCGGTGTCCATCCACTGCGATGTGGGTGAACGCAATAATCTGCGCGCCGCCGCGCTGGAAGCGGTGTCGGCCTACGGCAAAATCCACATCGTCTGCAACAATGCCGGTGTCGGCGCGGGCGGCGAAATCGGCAAAGTCCCTGAGCGGGATTGGGACTGGATTGTCGACGTCAACCTCAAAAGCGTCGTCTATGGTGTCGAAACCTTTCTGCCCTTGATCCGCAGCCACGGCGAAGGCGGCCACATCATCAACACCGCATCGGTCGCCGGCCTCATCAGCGCACCGGGGCTGGAGCCATACTCCGCCACCAAATATGCTGTGGTCGCCATGAGCGAAGGCTGGGCCATGCAGCTAGCGGGCGGCAATATCGGCATGTCGGTGCTGTGCCCCGGCTTCGTGCGCACGCGCATCCACGAAAGCCAGCGCAACAAGAACGCGAAATTCGCCAATGCCGAAACGGTGGCCGGTGTTCAAAATCAGGACCTGCTGTCCAAAGCGGTGGAAACCGGCATCGACCCCGATGTGGTGGGCAACCGCGTGGTGGAAGCGGTGCGCGATGGCGATCTCTACATTTTCACCGATCCGCGCTTCAAAGACATTGTGGCCATGCGCTTTGCCGCCATTTCACATGGCTTCGATCAGGCCGCCAACAGCGAGGCGCTAAAAGCAGTGAAAGAGTGGCCGCCCATCGTCAGCACCTTCCAGGGATAAGGCGATGAAGTTTGGGATATTCTATGAGCATCAGCTCCCACGCCCATGGCACGATGGCGACGAGCTGAAGCTGTTTCAGGATGCGCTCGATCAGGTCGAACTGGCCGACAGGCTGGGCATCGATTACGCCTGGGAAGTCGAGCATCACTTCCTCGAAGAATATTCCCATTCCTCTGCGCCCGAAGTGTTTCTCGCCGCCTGTTCGCAGCGCACGAAAAACATCCGCCTCGGCCACGGCATCGTGTTGATGCCGCCCGGCTACAACCATCCCGCCCGTGTCGCCGAACGCATCGCCACGCTCGATCTGGTGTCGAAGGGCCGTGTCGAATTTGGCACCGGAGAATCCTCAGCCCTGCTCGAGCTCGGCGGATATAACGTACCGGTGGAAAAGAAGCGGGCGATGTGGCGTGAATCCGTCGAGCAATGCCTCAACATGATGGTGATGAATCCCTATCCCGGATTCAAAGGCGAATTTTTCGAAATGCCTTGCCGCAACATAGTGCCCAAACCGGTGCAAAAACCGCACCCGCCGGTCTGGGTCGCGTGCTCGAACCGCGAAACCATCAAGCTCGCCGCCCGCCTTGGTATCGGCGCACTCACCTTCGCCTTTGTCGATCCGGAGGAAGCCAAACAATGGGTGGATGATTACTATCGTATATTCAAAGAAGAATGCGTGCCCATCGGCCACGCCGTAAATCCCAACATCGCCATGGTCACCGGCTTTTCGGTGCATGAAGATCGCGAAGAAGCCAAACGCCGCGGGCTCGATGGTTTCCGCTTCTTCGGCTATGCGCTCGGCCATCATTATATTTTCGGTGAGCACAAA
>DATJDE010000203.1:0-1999 GCA_035497595.1 Rhizomicrobium sp.
GCCTCGCTCACCCTGTTTGAATCGCGTGAAACCGCCACGGGCTTGCGCAACATTGGCGCCGACATCGTGCTCGCCGCCAATGCACAGCTTGCGCACATCGTCATCGAGCCTGAAGCGCCAGATGCGGTGCGTGTCGATTCCATCACGGCAAAACTTGCCCGCGATGCGCGCTACCATGCGCATTTCGCCGATTTCGGTGCGCAAATTTCCCGCACCGATGTTTATATCGGATTGGAAGGGCCGGGCGCCGAAGCGCGGCTCAGCGGCGTCAGCGCGCTGTCCGGCAGCAATCATTCAGATATAACAACCGAAGTCGTGCACGCCGTGGGCAACACCCACAGCACACAGCTTTTCAAAAAAGCGGCGGGCGGGCGTTCGCGCGCCATCTATCAGGGCCGCGTGACGGTGCGTGAAGGGGCCGATGGCGTAGACAGCCAGCAGACCGCCAAAGGCATTATCTTAAGCCCGCGCGCAGAAATTAATCTCAAGCCGGAACTCATCATCTTCGCGGATGATGTGAAATGCGCCCACGGCGCGGCGATAGGCGATCTGGAAGCCGAACAACTCTTCTACCTGCGCACCCGCGGCATTCCCGAAGATGAAGCGCGCAATCTTCTGATCCGCGCTTTTCTGGAAGATGCTGTGCTCGAAATTGCCGACGAAAGCCTGCGTGCTGAAGTGTGGAATGCGGTCGAAACCGCGCTTCCCGCCACGCTGGAGGATGTGTCGTGACCGCGCCCGTCAAAATCTCCGCTGCTTTCGATCCAGACATCGCCCGCAAGGATTTTGAAATCCTGTCGCGCGAAGTCTATGGCAAGCCGCTGGTCTATCTCGATAACGGCGCATCGGCGCAAAAGCCGAAACAGGTGCTGGATGCGATACATACCTTCGCCGCCAGCGAATACGCCAACGTCCATCGCGGTGTGCACTATCTTTCGGCCCGTGCGACAGATCGTTATGAATCCGCGCGTGAAACCGTGCGCCGTTTTCTGAACGCAGGCAGCGTCGATGAGATCGTCTTCACCAAAGGCGGCACCGAAGCCATCAATCTCGTCTCCTATTCTTTCCTCGCCCCGCGCATCCAACCGGGTGATGAAATCGTGCTCACGGTGATGGAACATCATTCCAACATCGTGCCCTGGCACTTCCTGCGCGAACGCTTTGGCGCGGTGTTGAAATGGGTAGATGTGCGCGATGACGGCTCGCTCGATATCGAGGCGCTGGATGCTGCCATCGGCCCCAAAACCAAACTTGTCGCCGTTACCCACATGTCCAATGTGCTGGGAACGGTCACCCCGCTGAAAGACATCATCACCCGCGCCCACGCCAAAGGCGTTCCCGTCCTTGTGGATGGATGTCAGGGCGTAGTGCATGAGACGGTGGATGTGCGCGCGCTGGATGTCGATTTCTATGCCTTCACCGGCCACAAGCTCTATGGCCCCACCGGCATCGGTGTGCTCTACGCCAAGCCCGCACATCTGAAGGCCATGGTGCCGTTCAATGGCGGCGGCGAAATGATCCGCGAGGTCTCACGCGAGCGGGTTACCTATGCCGATCCGCCCGCCCGCTTCGAAGCGGGAACCCCGCCCATTATCGAAAGCATCGGCCTTGCCGCCGCCATCGATTATCTCGGCACGTTTGATCGCGCAGGCATCGCCGCGCACGAACACGACCTTCTCACTTATACCGCCGCGCGCTTGCGGGAACTCAACTGGGTGCGGGTCATTGGCGAAGCGCCGGGCAAAGGCGCCATCCTGTCTTTCGAGACAGAGGGGATGCACGCCCACGACGTCGCCACCATATTGGATAGGGAAGGGGTGGCGGTCCGCGCTGGCCACCATTGCGCCCAGCCGCTGATGGAACGGTTCGGCGTCACCTCTACCTCCCGCGCGTCTTTCGCGCTTTACAACACGCGCGCCGAAGCAGACGTCTTGATTGCGGCCCTGCAAAAGGCGCGGGATATTTTGGGTTGAATGGTTATGGATGACTCTCTGCGCGA
>DATJDE010000204.1:0-9362 GCA_035497595.1 Rhizomicrobium sp.
CTTTGTCCCCTTAATCAAGGTCCGTCAGATCACGCCAAATACGATGGCTCCCAAGAACGCGAATACGAGACCGACGGCCACAAGCTGCACTTCACGGAACATCGGTTCCTCCCGAGCTTGAGCATCCCAAGCATCCGGGCCTTTAAGCGGCCCGTCAAGCAACCGGGCGCGGCCACCGCGCAGAAAGCAGGATTTTCCCGGAAATGAAATTTATGACAGATCGTCACTAATCGGCCTTAACTCTTTTCAATGCAGGTCTGCGTCCTCGCAGGTCGCAATCGCAGCAAGATTGTTTTATTGCTTCGCACCATGTCCATCTGGGGAAAGCTCACCGGCGCTGCAGCGGGTTTCCTTTTCGGCGGCGGCCCCATCGGCGCCGTGATCGGTGCTGCGACCGGGCATATCCTGTTCGACCGCGAGGACGAACAGGTGGATGCGCGCAACCCCGGCGTCGCCTTCACCATCGCAATCATTGCGCTGTCCGGCAAAATGGCCAAGGCCGATGGCGAGGTCGTGGACATCGAAATCGACGCCTTTGAGCGCATCTTTCAGGTGCCGCCCGGCGAGCGGGCCAATGTGCGCCGCATGTTCGATCTGGCGCGGCAAGACGTTGCGGGCTTCGATGCTTATGCCGGGCAGATCGGGCGCATGTTCCGCGGTAACCCCGCCATGCTCGAGGATATTCTCGATGGCCTGTTTGAAATCGCCAAGGCCGACGGTCTTCTGCATCCGGCCGAAGAGAGTTTTCTGGAAACGGTGGCGGAAATCTTCGGCTTCGCGCCCAACGAATACCGCCGTATCCGCGCCTCGCATTTCGGCCCGCCCTCGGGCGATCCCTATTCGATTCTGGGCCTGTCGCCCGATGCAGGCGAAGATGAGGTCAAACAAACCTACCGCATGCTGGTCCGCGAAAACCATCCAGACAGGTTGATCGCGCGCGGCGTACCGGAAGAATTCGTCCGTCTTGCCACCGATAAGCTGGCTATTATCAACGTCGCCTATGAAGAAGTTAAACGGGAACAAGGGTTTAACTAGTCATCAAAAATTGATTGACATGCACTCCGTTATTGATTGAAACTGCTTACGCTGGTCGAAAGGAGATTAGCTTGAGCAAACTGAACGTAACTGTGGGGAACGCCTTTCCCCTTGATGGCGATGTCGTGAACGGCAATTGCCACCATCATCACAAACACCACGGCCATGATCATGATCATCATGGTGCCCATGGAGTTTGCGGCGAACACCGCGCCCTGCGCGCGGAATTCAAACAGGCATGGCGTGAAAAATTTCATAGCCTGCATCACTGCATCAAAGCCGGGGAGGGTGGTCACCATGCGTAGGCATCATCATCACCATGGTCCCCATGCGGGGACAGAGGTTGAAAGCGGACCGGAGCGTGTCACCACGCGGGTCCAGCTCGAATTGCCGCCCCAGGCCATGGAGCGCCTGCAACGCTTGAAGGAAAAAACCGAAGCGGCGTCCTATGCCGAAGTTATCCGCAATGCGCTTCGCCTTTTTGAGGCGCTGGTGGAAGAACATGACAAGGGCACTGAATTTGCGCTGAAACAGCCCAATGGCGAAACAATCGCCTACAGGATCTTCATGTAATGGCGTATCGCCTCGTCGAATGTCCGTCGCCCAACCACGATGCGCGTGATGCGGATGTGGATATGCTGGTGCTGCACTATACCGGCATGACAACGGCGGACGCGGCGCTGGCTCGCCTGACCGACCCTCAGTCACACGTGTCGGCGCATTATACGATAGGGCGCGATGGCCGTGTCTTTCGCCATGTGGCGGAAGACCGGCGCGCCTGGCATGCCGGTGTTTCCGTCTGGGCCGGCGCGCGCAACATAAATGCCCGCTCCATCGGCATCGAACTGGTCAATCCCGGTCACGAATTTGGATATATTCCGTTCACGGATGAACAGATCGGCGCGTTGATCGATCTGGCAAAAGACATTCTCATCCGCCATGCAATTGCGCCCGCCCGCATTGTCGGCCATTCAGATGTCGCCCCGGCGCGCAAACAGGATCCGGGCGAACTTTTCCCCTGGCAGCATCTGGCCGAATTCGGCATTGGGCTGTGGCCGGGGGATGGGGAAGGGCAGGCGCCAGAAACCGCGCTGGCCGATTTCGGTTACGGCCTTCCCCCAGATGTGGACTGCAAACAAGAAGATGTAACAGCCGCCTTCCAACGCCATTTCCGCCCCGAAAAGATCGACGGCATCTGGGATCATGTTTGCAGCACGCGGCTCGCCAGCCTGCTGGCGCGAGCCCGCCTGATAGCGTAGAACCCGCTCGCGTCAGATGGCTGGATGGCCGCGGCACATGCAAATGTGTCGAGGAAAGTCCGGGCTCCACGGAAAACACGGTGACGGATAACATCCGCCGGGGGTGACCCCAGGGAAAGTGCAACAGAGAGTATACCGCCAACCGGTTGGTCTTCGGATCAGCCGCGGCAAGGGTGAAAGGGTGCGGTAAGAGCGCACCGCGGATGTGGCAACACAGACGGCACGGCAAACCCCACCGGGAGCAAGACCAAATAGGGATGGCACATGATCCGTTTTCCGGATCGTCGTCCGGGTAGGTCGCGTGAGGCGTTCGGTAACGAACGTCCCAGAGGAATGGTCATCCATCAGCGTGGTCGCAAGATCACGCCGAGGACAAAACCCGGCTTACAGGCCATCTGACGCAAATTTTTCAAGCGCCACCGCTGTCATGGCCCGCCAAGTGCGGGCCACCCAGGTGGAATCCGGCACAACGACTGGCCGTGTTTCTCAAACCGAATAATTCGGCTCCCGCTTTTCCAGAAACGCCGAAATCCCCTCGCGGAAATCCTCACCCTGCGCACACAGCATCTGGTTGCGATCTTCCATCGCAATCGCAGCTTCCAGACATTGTGCATCAATCGCGTGGTTCAGCGCCTCCTTGGTCAGGCGCAGACCAAGCGGTGTTGCATGCAGCATATCTTTCACAAACGTGCGCGCTTCGGCTTCCAGATCTTCCGGCTCCACAATCTTTGAAACCAGCCCCAGTTGATAGGCACGCTGCGCATCCATAAACCGCCCCGTCAGCATGTAGTCCGCCGCCACCGAGCTTCCCACCATACGCGGCAGAAAATAGCTCACCCCAATATCGCAGGCGCTGAGCCCGATGCGGATAAAAGCCGCATTCATACGGGCTTTCGGCGTTGCAATGCGCACATCTGCAGCAAGCGCAAAGGCAAAGCCGCCGCCGCTAGCCGCCCCATCAATCGCGGCAATGATCGGCTGCGGGCAGCGCCGCATCGCCATCACAATTTCGCTGATCGAACGCTGACTCTTCAACCCTTCGCTCACACCCCGCTGCACGCCTTCCCCGCCACGATCTTTGAGGTCGAGCCCGGCGCAGAAGGCCCGTCCCGCGCCCGTCAAAACCACCACGCGAATGTCATGCTTCCAGTAAAGGTCGGTGAAGAGATAGCGTAATTCGGTGATCAGCCTGGTGTTGAGCGCGTTGAGCCGTTCAGGTCGGTTCATCGTCACCCAGATTGCCGCGCCTTCGCGTTTCACGATGAGATGTTCATAGTCCATGGCATTCCTCCAATATCAATGACGGCAGGGTAACAGCGGCGAGCTGCGGCTTCCAATACCCGTTACCCGGTATATTAGTCTGTAGGCAGACAAAATAGTCTGTCTACGGAGGACGTGGAATTTACCCTATGCTGCAGTGCACTCGGTACCGGGTTTTGCAATGCCTGGTTGCGGGCCGCATCGGGTGAATGGTGTTCACCCGACTGAGCCGCGTATTACGCACAAATTGTCCCGCCCCTGTGGGTAAACTGTTAGTAACTTGTTAGGAGTGCTAAACCAGGATTTAACGTGTTTCTACTTCGTTCCGGCAATCGCTACCCGTAGACTCGCCCAATCAACCCATAGAGGCGCAAGTCACTCTAACTACAGGCTTTTCCCATTGACTGCCTGTGAAATCCCATGCTATCCCATGCTGGCCCATGGCTACACTGTCTGGGTCTTCCAAAACCGTAGTCCCGAAGGCGGGTTGGATGTGGTTCGGGACGGGGGCTGGGGCGACGATGGCCGGGGCAGTTCAGCCTTTCATCGGAACAGTACAGGGCACGCTGGATGCGAAAGGCCGCGTCTGCATCCCCGCGCACTACCGCCAGATCCTTGCCGCCCAAAACACCACGGGCGTGTACGTTTGCCCGTCTTTCGCCGACCAGTCGCTGGAATGTTTCGGCGAGGATGTTCTGCAATCGGTGCACCAGCGCCTGTCGCAGCTCGATCCGTTTTTCAGCTCGGCCCATGACGATCAGGCTTTTGCCATTCTGTCTTCCAGCCAGCTTCTGACGCTGGATGAGCCGGGCAGGGTGCGTCTGCCCGACGCGCTGATCGCCCATGCGGGCCTCAAAGATCGCGTCACTTTTGTCGGCATGGGTGCGAAGTTTCAAATCTGGCAGCCCGCCGCGTTCGAAGAAAAGCGCAGCACCTGGATTCAAAACGCCCGCGGCCTGCGCCAAATCTCTCCCCAGTCCAACGGGGGAGATGCCAATGTCTGAAGGGCACGCCCCCGTTCTTCTGGCTGAAGTGCTCGCCGCGCTGAAGCCGCGCGATGGCGGCCGCTATGTCGATGGCACCTTCGGCGGCGGCGGCTATAGCCGTGCTATTCTGGATGCCGCCAACTGCACCGTCATCGCCATCGACCGCGACCCCGATGCCATCGCCCGCGGGCAAAAACTGGTTGCCGATTATAAAGGCCGCCTCGAACTCGTTCAGGGCAATTTCTCCGATCTTGATACGCTGGTCGAGGGCAAGACCGATGGGGTCGTGCTGGATCTGGGAGTCTCCTCCTTTCAGTTTGATCAGGCCGAGCGCGGTTTCTCGTTTCGCTTCGATGGCCCGCTCGATATGCGGATGAGCAAATCCGGCCCCTCGGCGGCCGATTTTGTGAACACGGCGGAAGAACGCGATCTCTCCCGCACCATCGCGACGCTGGGGGAAGAACGCTTCGCCCGCCGTATCGCCCGCGCCATCATCGCCGCCCGCCCGATTGAGCGCACCGCGCAACTGGCCGATATCGTGTCGCGCGCGCTCGGCCCTGCCGCCGCGCGCCACCCCATCCATCCGGCCACCCGCACCTTTCAGGCCTTGCGCATCCGGGTGAATGACGAGTTGGGCGAATTGGAGCGTGGGCTTGAAGCGGCGCAAGCCACGCTCGCCCCCGAAGGCCGTCTTGTCGTGGTGTCCTTCCATTCGCTGGAAGACCGCATCGTCAAACGCTTCCTGATCGAACGCAGCGACCGCGAGGCTCGCCCTTCGCGCCATGCGCCCGAGGCGCCGCGTGACCAGCCGCCCGCCTTCCGCCTGATCGAAGCCAAAGCCGTCAAACCCGGCAGCGCCGAGCTTGAAACCAATCCCCGTGCCCGTTCCGCCCGCTTGCGCGTCGGCGAACGTCTTGCAGCCTGAAGGAGTTTGTCATGATCCGCATCCTCAATTTCGTGTTTGTGGCGGTAGCCGGATTTTCCTGTCTGGCGCTTTATCATGTCTCCGAACACACCCGCGTCGCGCGCGTGGAACTGGTCCATGTCAGTCACCAGATCGCCCATGAACGCGGGCTGACCGCCGTGCTTGAAGCCGAGTGGGGTCGTGTGGCCGAACCAGGCCGGATTCAGCGCCTGGCACAATCCCGCCTTGGCCTTGAAGATGCCACCAGTGTGCAGCTCGCCTCGTTCGATATGCTGCCCCGCCGCGGCGAAGCTGCCCCGCTGAGCAATTCGCCGGTGCGCACCGTGAGTGTTGTGACACCGGCCGCGCCTGCGCCCAAGCCTGCGCAAACTGCGCCGGTTACTCCCTATCGCATCGCGGCTGCCCGCATCGGTATGTGATCGGATGACCAAATCCCCGCCCGCCGGAACTTTCCAACGGCGCATCGTCATCGCCGCGGCGCTCAGCGTCGCGGCGTTTGCGCTGGTGGGGATCAGGCTGGTCGATGTCACTGTGCTGCATGCGGGCCGCGAAAAAAGCCAGAGCGCGGCAGTCCCCAATACCATGCGCGCCGATCTGCTGGATCGTAACGGCAAGCTTCTGGCGCGCGATTTGCCGGTGGATGATCTTTACGCGCGCCCGCATACCTTGTGGAACAAGGAACAGGCGGCGCACGATCTGTCTCAGGCGACGGGCGCCAGCGAAGCCCGGTTGAAGCGGGCCTTTGAGGGCAGCCGCGACTATGTGCTCGTTGCGCGCCAGATCACACCGGATGTCAAAGATCGGGTAATGAGCCTTGGCCTGCCCGGCATCGAATTTCAGACTGGCGGCAAACGCTTCTATCCCGAAGGGCGCGGCGCGGCACAGGTGATCGGGGTCACCGATCCCGATGGCAATGGCGTGTCGGGCCTTGAGCTCGGTCTTGAAAAGCGCCTGCGCAATCAGGAGCCGGGGGCCTCTGTCACCACCTCGCTGGATATGCGGGTACAGTATATTCTCGCCCATGAAGCCCAGAAATCGAAAGAGGCGCTCAACGCCCATGCGGCGGGCGGCATTGTGCTGGATGTACGCACCGGCGAGGTGATCGCCATGGTCTCGCTGCCGGATTACGATCCCAATGGCCGTTTCACGAAGGCCGACTCCCGCCGCAACATGATCGTGCAGGATGTGTATGAGCTTGGCTCGGTGTTCAAGGTCCTCACCTTCGCCATGGCGATGGAAGATCACACCATCGGGCTGGATGACTGGTTGCCCATCGGCGCCGGTTTCAAGATCGGCAAATGGACCATTCGTGAAGCCCATCACATGCCGGCCATGCTCACCGCGCGTGAGGTTCTGGCCCAATCCTCCAATGCGGGCACCGCGCAGATCGCCTTGCGGTCCGGGCCGCAACGTCAGCGTGAATTCCTCAGCAATCTTGGCCTGTTGCAGGCGGCATCGAGCGAGCTTCCAGAAACCGCAAAACCGCTCTATCCGCGCAACTGGCAGCAAATTCAAACAGCGACCATCGGCTTTGGCCACGGCATTTCGGTCACCCCGCTCGCTTTTGCCGCTGCCGCCGCCGTCGTCGTCAATGGCGGGCGCAAGATCACACCGACCTTGCTGAAACATCATGGGGATGCGCGGGGCAAACAAATTCTCCGCCCGGAAACCAGCGCCATCATGCGCGATCTTCTGCGTTATGTGGTCACCAATGGAACCGGAAGGAACGCCAATGTTCCGGGCTATAATGTCGGCGGTAAAACCGGCTCGGCGGAAAAGAACGTCAATGGCCGCTATGTTGCACATAAACTGCTTGTGTCGTTCTTCGCTACCTTCCCCACCAACGATCCGCGCTATGTCGTGTTCGTTCTGATCGACGAACCGCATGGCGGCAAAGGCGGTATTCTTTCTCTGGCCGGTCACACGGCAGCACCGCTTGCGGGCAGCGTGATCGCACGCATTGCACCAATTCTTGGCGTCCCAAAGGAGCCCGTTCCACCGGATGCCAAAGAGAATTCATAATGGGACCATATTCGGAGGCGAAGCTGGCAACAGGTAAAGCGGGTTCGGTGGATATGACGGCGGTAAAAGGTGTCACGGGCCTTGCGAGCGATAGCCGCGAGGTTAGACCGGGCTATCTGTTCGCGGCCATCCCCGGCACGCACGCGGATGGCGCGCGGTTCATCGCCGATGCGGTAAAGCGCGGCGCCACGGCCGTTCTCGCCCGCGCCGATGCTGCCCAGACCGTGAGGGATTTGGGTGTGCGTTTCATCGCCGATGAAAATCCGCGCCTTGGCCTTGCGCGCGCCGCCGCCGCCTTCTACCCCGCCCAACCCGCAACCATCGCCGCCGTCACCGGCACCAACGGCAAAACCTCGGTCGCGGTGTTCCTGCGTCAGATTTGGGCGACACTGGGCACCCGCGCCGCCAGCCTCGGCACCATCGGCGTCGTCACGCCCACTGGCGAAATCGCCTTGCGCCACACCACACCCGACCCGGTGGAAATTCACCGCCTGCTGGCTGCGCTCAGCGACAGCGGCGTCGATCATCTGGCGCTCGAAGCTTCCAGCCACGGGCTCGATCAGTTTCGGCTCGATGGCGTGAAGGTTGCCGCCGCCGCTTTTACCAATCTCACGCGCGACCATCTGGATTATCACGCCAATTTCGAAAGTTATCTCGCCGCCAAGTTGCGGCTGTTCAGCGATATTGTGGCCGATGGCGGCGTCGCTGTCGTCAATGCGGATTCCGGTAGCGCCGCGCCGTTCATCGCCGTCGCCGCCCGCCGCCATCTGCACCTCATCACCGTTGGGGAAGGCGAGGCCACGCTGAAGCTGCTCGCCCGTACGCCGCATGAAGGCGGCCAAACATTGCGCGTCGCCTATGAAGGCGCGACCTATGATTTTGACCTGCCGCTGGCGGGAAGCTTTCAAGCCTCCAACGCTTTGGTCGCTGCCGCCCTCGCCATCGGTTTGGGCGCCAATCCGCGCGATGTGTTCATGCACGCGCTCCCGCACTTGAAGGGCGCGCCCGGCCGCCTCGAAAAAGTCGCTTATGCCAAATCCGGCGCAGCGATCTATGTCGATTACGCCCACACGCCCGATGCGCTGCAAACCGTGCTCAGCGCCATCCGCCCGCATGTGAAGAACCGGCTGCATGTCGTCTTCGGCTGTGGCGGCGATCGCGACAAGGGCAAACGCCCACTGATGGGCAAAGCCGCCTGCACCTTCGCCGATCACGTCATCATCACCGATGATAATCCGCGCAGTGAAGATCCCGCCACCATCCGCAGCGAAGCGCTGGCCGGTTGCGCATCCGCACAAAATATCGGTGATCGCGGGCAAGCCATCGCCGCCGCCATCGCGGGGCTTGGCGAAGGTGATACGCTGGTCATCGCCGGCAAAGGCCATGAAAGCGGCCAGACTATCGGCGCCCAAACCCGCCCGTTCTCGGATCGCGATGAAGCCATCCGCGCCGCAAGCTTGAGCGGCGGGCGCATGGCCGAAGGCGCCGATGGCGCGCTGTGGACATCCGCCGAAGCGGCACAGGCCACATTAGGCGAAGCCTCTGCCCCCTTCGGCGTACGCGCCCTTTCCATCGACACCCGCACCCTGCAACCAGGCGATCTTTTCGTCGCGCTCAAGGGCGACAATCGCGATGGCCATGACTTCGTCGCCGCCGCCTTTGAACGCGGTGCCAGCGCCGCGCTGGTGTCGCGTGATATTCCGGGCGTCGCGCTGAACGTCGCCAATACCCAGCGCGGCCTGGAAGATCTCGCCCGTGCCGCACGTGCCCGCAGTGAGGCGAACATTATCGCCGTCACCGGCAGCGCCGGAAAAACCACCACCAAAGAAATCTTGCGTGTGGCTTTCGGCACGCTGGGCAAGACCCATGCCTCCG
>DATJDE010000205.1:0-4432 GCA_035497595.1 Rhizomicrobium sp.
AATCCCATCTCGTCATGCTTTCGGGAGTCCGCAGCATTTTTGTGCAGCACGCGCGCCGCATAGCGGGTGCCTTGCCCCTCTGCCGCGAACGTGATGATCGCCGTCAGCGCAAGCCAGGGTTCAATCGGCTTCCAGCCTTCCGACAATACAGTCGTGAAAATCAGGCGGGCCTGCGGGACAATCTCCAGAAAGCAGCCTTCGACATGCGGTTGAAATGCGCCGTCGCCCTCGCGCATCAGGGTTTCGAATCCTCCGCCGGGGCGCATGTCCAGCTTGACCACCTTGCATTCGATAGGCGCAGGAATCCACCACTGCGCCAGATGTTCAGGCGTGCTCCACGCCTTCCAGACGATAGCGGGCGGCGCGTTGATGAAACGGGCAATGGTCAGTTCGGTGTCTTCGGTCGGCATCTTCAACGCTCCTTGGACATTTGCGTTTCGACATAGTCGGCAAGCCGATCTGTTCTGGCCTGCCAAATTTCACGTTGTGCCGAGAGCCAGGTCTCGGCGACCGCCAGCGTCTCGGTGTTCACCCAGCACGTGCGGACGCGCCCCACCTTTTCAGACCGGATCAGGCCGTCTTTCTCAAGAACGCGCAGGTGCTTCAGAAAAGACGGCAGCCCCATGGCGAAAGGCTCTGCCAATTCCTTGACCGGTGCTGGCCCCCGCGTGAGGCGGCTGAGCACCGCCCGTCTGGTGGGATCGGCAAGGGCATGGAAGGCAGCATCGAGCGATGACTGATAGTTCTCCATATAGAGAACTATTAATCAAAGCGCTCCAAACGGCAACCTCTTTCAAGCGTAAATCCCAATTGATCTCGCGTTCCTGCAATGTTCCAATAAGTCATGGAAACAGCGCAACATGTCGCCCGCGGTGTCAGCCGCCTGTTACGACAGGAAGGGTTCAGCCCGATCCTGGAATTTACCCTCGCCAACGGGCGCAGGCTGGATGTGGCGGCGCTGGGGCCGGATGGCACAGTTCTGGGCGTCGAGATCAAAGTGGCGCTGGGCGACCTTAAAACCGATCTCAAATGGCCGGACTATCTGGACTTCTGCGACCTGTTCTATTTCGCCATCCCACCCGATTTTCCCGATGAGTTCGTGCCCCCCGGCACCGGCCTGATCGTGGCAGATCGTTATGGCGGCGCGATTCTGCGCCCTTCGCCGGTGGCGCCGATTCACGCGAGCCGCAGAAAGGCTGTGACCTTGCGCTTTGCCCGGGTGGCCGCCGAACGGCTCGGCGTTGTTCTCGACCTCGCTGCCGACCCCAACAGATCCATGGCAATGCCAGAATGAAAAAAACCACCGCGCGCCCCAAAGAGCTGACGGAAGCCGATGTGAAAAGGGCAGCGCTGGCCTTTCCTTGCGTCATCGAAAAACCATCCCACGGACGGCCTGCTTATTTCGTCGGCAAGAAATTTTTTACCCGCGTCCGCCTTGAGGACAGATCGGTGGGTACTGGGTGTCGCCAGTATCGAGCAGCGCGACATGATGCTGGAGCTTGATCCGCAGACCTATTTCATCACCGAGCATTACAGGAATTACCCGGTTGTGCTGGTCCGCCTGTCCCACATTACGGGCGCAGAGCTGCGCAGCCTGCTGGAACGGCGCTTTCGCACGCTTGCGCCCAAAAAAGTGCTGGCGCTGCTGCCGGATGAGGCTCCAGGCGTCAAACCAAGGCGCCAAAGCTGACGTGATGGAGCGGTCTAGCGCGGCGAGCGCTTGGCCAGAATACGTTGCAGCGTGCGGCGATGCATGTTGAGCCTGCGCGCGGTTTCCGAAACATTGTGCCCGCAGAGTTCATAGACCCGCTGGATATGCTCCCAGCGCACCCGGTCTGCCGACATGGGGTTTTCCGGCGGCTTGGGCTTGCTGCCCGGCGCGGCCAGCAAAGCTGCCAGAATATCGTCCGCATCGGCGGGCTTGGGCAGATAGTCGATGGCGCCATATTTCACGGCCGCCACCGCGGTCGCGATATTGCCGAAGCCGGTTAACACCACCACCCGCGCCTCCGGGCGCGTGCGGTGCATGACTTCGACCACATCGAGGCCATTGCCATCGTCGAGCTTGAGATCGACCACGGCATAGGCCGGTGGCGCCTCCTTGGCGCGGGCAATGCCTTGCGCCACGCTTTCAGCGATGGTGACGATAAAGCCTCTGGCCTCCATCGCGCGGGCAAGTCGCTCGCGTAAGGGGCGGTCGTCTTCGACGATCAGAAGCGTCTTGTCTTCGGGGATCGGTGTGTCGCGCGTGGCCATGAGGGGCCTCCTTAAAACTGCTTGGGCGGTAATTGCAAGCCTAATGGTGACTATGGTGAACCGGGACGGTTCGGAGCGGCGCCATCGATCGCCCCGCGAGGCCATCGGGCGCTGACCCTGGCCCCCCCGGTTTCAAGGTTTCCAGCGGTCAGGCTGCCGCCCGTCCGCTCGATCAGTGTCTTGGCGATGAAGAAACCGAGCCCCATCCCCTCATGCTTGCCCAGGTCGTCTTCGGGCGCGATTTCGGTCTCGCCCACAGCATGATGCCCCGGACGGGAGGTGGTGTAAGGCTCGCCGATCCGTTCGTAAATCTCCGGCAAAAAGCCCGGCCCGTCATCTTCCACAGACACGCGCACCCAGCTTTCGTCCCAGCGCAAATGGACCACAACCTTGGTGCGCGCGAAATCGGCGGCATTTTCGATGATGTTGCCCAGCCCGTGCAGCAGTTCCGGCACCCGCCAGACCTGCGGCTCGGGCGGCGGATTACCTTCGGCGATCTCCACCACAATATCCACATCCTCGCCGCGATAAGGCGCGGAGATATCATCCAGCAGCGCGCCGATGGGCAGGCGCTGGGCCTGATCCAGGATCGCCTGTTCGGGGTGGGAGAGCTTGGTCAGAATGGACCGGCAGCGCTCGGCCTGCTCGCGCAGCAGCCGCGCATCGTCATATTCCGGGGAGCCTTGCGGCAGCGCCCGCTCCAATTCCCGCGCCACCACCGCAATGGTGCCGAGCGGCGTGCCCAGCTCATGGGCGGCAGCAGTCGCCAGCGCGCCAATGGCCGAAAGCCGGTGCTCGCGTTCCAGCGCAAGCTGGGTCGCTGCAAGGCCTGTGGACATGCGGGCATTCTCACTCGTGATGCGCCAGGCATAGATCGTGGTGAAACCGATGCCGAGCACCAGCGACGACCAGATACCCGCCTGATACAGCTGAGGCAGCTCCAGCTGTTCCGCCAGCGCCCAGGGCAATGGCTCATGCCACACCGCGATACCGCAGACCGACAGAAAGGCGAGCGCCGCAAGAAACAGCGTATTGCCCAAATCCAGCGTGCCTGCCGCAATCACCACCGGGGCGATGAACATCAACGCGAACGGATTGGAAATGCCCCCCGTCAGATAGAGCAGCGCCGCCAGTTGCAGAATGTCATAGGCCAGATACGAGGTGGCGTCCCGACTGGAAAGCCGGTGGGACGCCGGATAGCGCAATGTCAGCGCAACGTTCAGCAGGGCCGAGGTGGCAACCACCGCGATACATTTGAACAGCGGTAGCGGGTAACCGAAGCCGAAAAAGACGATGAAAAGGGCCATCGCCTGCCCCGCAATGGCCAGCCAGCGCAAATTGCTGAGGGTGCGCAAGCGCACCCGGCCCCGCGCGGCGCGCGAGCCCGCCTGTCGTTGCCAGAACCGCCGGGGGGCAGTTTCTTCTTCGTCGTCGTCAAAAATCACAAAAAATCCCCCTCCTCTGGTTCCCGAGCGGCCTTTCGCCGCTTGGGTGCCAGAGCGCCGCAGCATAACAATAGCGCAGCCTCAACCCCAACCGTTAAGTTCCGTGATCCGCAATCCCATTGCTTTTGTGCCCTATCTCATCGCGCTGGCGGCGGTGATCGGCGGGCTGTTGTCCTATGCAGGCGATAAAGCGGCGGGCATAGACCACCGGCCAGCCGCTATTGGCGGCTCTTTCGCGCTGGTCGATCAAAACGGCACCCCACGCATCGACACAGATTTTCACGGCCGCACCCTGCTGGTCTATTTTGGCTTCACCCACTGCCCCGATGTCTGCCCCACCACGCTCGCGGTGGTTGCAGGCGCGCTCGAACAGCTTGGCCCCGCAGGTCAGCACCTGATACCAATCTTTGTCAGCGTGGACCCGGCGCGAGATACACCCGCAGTGCTGAAACCCTATCTCGCCAGCTTCGGCCCCCGCTTCGTCGGCCTGACCGGGAGCGCACAGGCGATTGAAGCCATCAAAAAAGACTACCGCGTCTACGCCGTCCGCGAACCGCTGGAGGGCGGCGGTTATGCGATGACCCACTCCAACACGCTCTACCTGATAGGACCGAACGGAAATTTCATCACCCACTTCGACGAAACATTAGGCCCCGAAAAACTCGCCGAAGCCTTGCGCAAATATCTCTGACAACACGCTTACACGCACCACTGTCATGGCCCGCCAAGTG
>DATJDE010000206.1:0-1896 GCA_035497595.1 Rhizomicrobium sp.
TGCGGGATCACCTGATGCGCGAGATAGGCGTTGGGGCTGCCGAAATCGAACAGGAATTCGACGTGAGGCATCACCAGGTCTCCTTATAGGGGCGCAGATCGAGTTCGAAGGTCCAGCCGTCGCGGCTCTGGCTGTGCAACATCCAATAGGCATTGGCGACGGAGCGTGGGTCCATCAACGTATCGGGGGGAAGGTTTGCGAGCGCGGCCTCGCCGCCAGCGGACCTGATGCGTTCGCGCACGAAGGCGGTATCGACACCGGCATCGATGATGAGATGGCCGACATGGATACCTTGCGGCCCCAATTCGCGCGCCATGCTCTGCGCGACACCGCGCAAAGCGAATTTGGCACTGGCGAAGGCGCTGTAGCCGATGCCACCACGCAAGGAAGCGGTGGCGCCGGTAAAAAGAATGGTGCCTTTGCCCCGCGGCAGCATGAGACGCGCCGCCTCCCGCCCGGTGAGGAAGCCGCCATAGCAGGCCATTTCCCACACTTTGCGGAAGACACGTTCTGTCGTGTCCAGCAGCGGGAATTGCACATTGGCGCCGACATTGAAGATGCAGACTTCGAGCGGGGCGTGCGCATCCGCCTCCCTCAGGAAGGCGGTGATATCGTCTTCCTTGCGTGCATCGAGACCGCGCGCGACACAGGTGCCGCCTTCGGCCTCTATCTGCTGCTTCAGAGTTGCGAGTTTATCGGCCGTGCGACGGCCTGCGAAAATAGTGTAGCCGCCTTCCGCGAAGCGCCGGGCGATGGCAGAGCCGATATAATCGCCCGCACCAATAATCGCCGCTGTCGCGTTTTTTGCCATCTATTCCCTGAGACCGAACCCGGTGGAATACAAACGAAGCACGATGGCAAACATAATCGCGCCCAAAGCCAATGTCACGCCGATGCCCAGCGCTTCGGGCGCTTCGGTGAAGCCGATCATCGAATGGCGCAGGCCGTTGATGAAGTAGAAGAACGGGTTCGCCCAGGCCATCCATTGCAGCCAGTGGGGAAGCATTTCGACCGTGTTGAAGACACCGCCGACAAAGGAGAGCGGGGTGATGAAGAACACGTTGAAGACGGTGAGCTGTTCGAAATTCTTTGCCCACAGTCCGATGATATTGCCGAGCAGGCCGAAGACGATGGAAACCGCGATCACCCAGAAGGTGAATTCGAAAATGCCATGGACCGAGGATGCGCCGAACAGCGACGCGATGACGAGGATGCCCAGCGCCGTGATGACCGAGCGCACCACCACCGGCACCAGCACGCCGACGATCATTTCGGCATAGGACAGCGGCGAGACCAGCGTTTCTTCGACATAGCGCAGGAAGCGGGCGAAATAGACCTGTGAGGTGGATTGCAGGAAGGCGGCGTTGACGACATTGAGCATCACAATGCCGGGCAGCACGAATTCGAGATAGCGGTGGCCGCCGATTTCGGAAATGCGCCCGCCGACCACAAAGCCGAAGATGAAGATAAAGAGCAGCGCCGAGATCCACGGCGCGATGAAGGCCTGGATGGGCACGCGCATCAGGCGCGACATTTCCCGGCGGATGATGGTCCACATGCCGACCCAGTTGATGGTCATTGGGCGGCTCCCATGGGAATCAGTTCGGGCTCGGCGCCGGTGACGCGCAAGTAGGCTTGTTCGAGGCCGCCGGGCTCAGTGTAAAATTCATGTTTGGGGCCGATCTGCGCCACGCGGCCATGGGCGACCACGGCGATGGTGCGGCAGAGCCGTTCCACCTCTTCCAGATAGTGCGAGGTGAGGAGGATGGTTTTGCCTTCGGCGTTCAATTCTTGCAGGTAGCGCCACAGATCGCGCCGCAACTCCACATCGACACCGGCGGTCGGTTCGTCGAGGATGAGCAGCGCCGGATCGTGGATCAGGGCACGGGCGAGGAT
>DATJDE010000207.1:0-1609 GCA_035497595.1 Rhizomicrobium sp.
GCCCGCCAGCACGCGATCTGGGGCGACCGGCTCAAATCCAACGAAGCAGGTGAATCGGTCTCCGCCCCGCTGACCGGCACCATCGACAAGGCGATGGCGAGCTGGATGAACAAATGCGAACTCACCTTCGCCGCGCTGGAAGTCGGCACCGCCCCGATGCGGGAGGTGTTCAACGCTCTGCGCAAAGACAACTGGCTCCACCTGCAAAAATCGCCGGACCGTTCGATCTGGGCCGGGATCAAGGCCGAAATCCGCGAAGCCTTCTACCCCGACAGCGAAGACTGGAAAGCCAAAGTCTGGACCCACGCAAGACAAACCGCCGACCCGGCCCTCGCCTCCCTCGCCTGAAGGATCACGTCAGGGCCCGGGCGGCGGCGGAAAATCCTGCTCCGGCTGGGTGCCTGTATTCTGGAACGCCGCGATCAGCCATTTGCCGCCCTGCTTTTTCAGTACCTGCATCTGGATGCCGGTATCGGGGACTTTGGCCATCGTGCCATCCGGTTTCAGCGTGCCGATCAACTGCCACTCCACATGGGCGATCGCGATGTCGGGGGACAGAAACTGAATGTCCACCGCCCCGATATTGAGGGCACTCTTGGCAAAGACAGAGGCGTGCGCCCGGGTCAGCTTGGCCTGAAGTTCGTCGCGGCTTTTCCAGCGCCAGCCAAGGACATTCACAACATCCCCGTCCTCGGTGAAGAGGGCGGCATAGGCCTTGATGTCGTGCCGATTCCAGCTTTCCTGCTGGGCATCCTCAAGCTGGCGGATAGCAGCCTCGTCCTTGCCATGATCCGCGCCCAGAGCCGAAGGCGGATGCACCGCCAGAAGGCCCACAACCACCAACCCCAGACAGACAAACCGCATCGCATGCCCCACGAAACAGGTGTCACAGCGCCACGATACCACAGATTATCCTTCATTGCCCCCCGCCGGGCCCTTGGGCTATAGCACCCCGTCCGCACCCGTAGCTCAGCTGGATAGAGCGCTGCCCTCCGAAGGCAGAGGTCACAGGTTCGAATCCTGTCGGGTGCACCATCCCCACCGATGTTCGCTTTGAAAACCGCAGGTTCAGGCCCCGCTTTGAGGACTACCATGCAAAACGCTGTCACCGCCGTTCCTGCTGCATCCGCCGACACAGCGCTCGCCCATTTCGAATCCATACTGGCATTCGAAACCGACTGCTGGGACACGCATGATGCGCTCTCCCGCGAAGACCCTGGCTTCGTACTGCTCGATGTTCGCGGCCCAACCCTGTTCGCACGCGGTCATGTTCCGGGTGCGATCAACCTGCCGCACGGCAAGATTATCGCGTCCAAGCTGGCGCACTGGCCCGCCGATACGTTGTTCGTGACCTATTGCGCCGGGCCGCATTGCAACGGCGCGGCACGCGGTGCGATCCGCCTTGCAAGGCTCGGCCGCCCGGTCAAAATCATGGCGGGCGGCATCACCGGCTGGATCGATGAGGGCTTCGCGTTGGTGTCCGAACCGGATCAGGCCTGACGCCCCGCGCGGATGATAGTCACGCCGGATCAAAAATTCCGTTGCCGTTATGAAGGCTGCTCCAGCGCCCGCGCCCTGCGTTCGTTATAGACAAACCCAAGCACCAGCA
>DATJDE010000208.1:0-3709 GCA_035497595.1 Rhizomicrobium sp.
AAAGTAGCGGAATGCTCGACTTCACCGTTAGCAATGCGCGCCAGCTGGGGCTCATTATCGACCAGGTATCCATAAAGGAATTCAACTCGAGAATTTTCAATATTAATTCTTTGGAGCAATTCGATCGTTGGCCGCCCGGGCGCGTGCGTCGATGCCTCCGATATTGCCGCAACCCCGAGATCAACTGGTCCGGCGAACCCAAGCAAGCCGAATTCGTCGAGAGCTTCGACCTTTGGTTGATACTTTCGAATTCGCAGGGGTAGAGCGGGGTCGGTAATGGCTGAGTCTGCGCATAACCAGACCGCAGCGCCTTCGATCCCTCCGACGATTAGAGTCATTTCACCCTCATCCCAGATACGGAGTGCCTGAACTGGGCTGCCATTGGTCGCGGTCATCGTTTTGTTGTATTCTCAGCGAATCCTCAGCCGGTTTTTTAATTTCGGACGTTGGTGCGCTACTGTTTCCTGAGGTACTGAATTCATTGGTGGCCCCGGCCCGAGTCGAACGGGCACGTCCCTTTCGGAACAACGGATTTTAAGTCCGGTGCGTCTACCAGTTCCGCCACGGGGCCACAGTTAGGTCAAATACTGAGGTCCGGCGGTTTCTGCAATCGGGATCAGTTGCCACCGACACGCCATCGGCAGGCATAAGCGTGCCTTTATTACGTGAGAGAGCTGAGCGAAACACCCGCGGCACGCTGCAGGCGCGCGCGGGTGATCTGGAAACGATACTAGCTTCTGGCGCGTGAAGCCGAGGCCCCTTTCAGGCTGGCCCCGAACATCAAAAGTCCGCCGAAAAGCAACCAGATGGAGGCTGGCTCCGGCGCAGTCGCGGAAATTCCCGCGAATTGATAGTCAAGAATTGCCGTCCCGTCGCTCACCGCAACACCATAGGTAAGCGTGTCGTTGGGGCCGGAGTTTCCATCACCCCATAAATTCACCGTATAGCCACCATCAACTGTAAACGCCGTACCGAACACGTCCACGAATGTGCCAACGAAGGGGAAGTCGCAAACGATTGGCGAACCGTTGGGATAGAACAGGTTGTTGTAGGTGAGAGACGAATTATCACTGTTATCAATGAAACTTAGGCTGGCGGGCACCAACGGATCAAACACTGCATCCCGTTCGTTTGCAGGATTGATCGAAACCAGCCCGGTAATCGCGGCATTGACGATGCTTGCGGCGGCATCTGAAAAAGTGCCTGTGATGTTCGTAATCCGATACGCACCGGCCGGGTCGGACCTGCAAGGGTTGTTGCCCACCGTGCCACAATCCGGATTGGGATCGGGCGGCGAAACATTCGGTTCAATTGTGAAAGTGCCGTTGCCGCTGACACCTGCCCCGTTGAAGGAAAACCCTACGACGTTTGCAAAAGATGGCGATATGGCCAAAGCAAGAGATGCACAAAACGAAGCAATGGCGACGAGCGGCGTAAGCTTTTTCATGACAAACAGCCTTTCTATAAAAATTAACTATGATGCAATATCTACGCCAGTGGCGGTATTCCGACGATTTTTGATAAATAGAAGCGCCTACTGTAATTCAAAATAACAACACTAGCAGTGCGCTTACTTTGAAAGTAAGAGGCCGTTACTCTAGTAAAGTGTCCGAATTCTATCGTCATTGTAACTCATCGCAGGAACACTCTGCTTCTGCGTGAGCCCTTGAACAACGAACCTCTTGCGGCCTTGTATCAAGCTCCAGCTTCTGGATGAGAATTGAACTCAACCAATGGTTGAGTGTCGTTTAAAATATCATTATAAATCAATTGCTTGTCTGGGTATTTGACACGCAAAAGGCCATGCCTATATTCGCCGCCTCGCGCGAACCTTCGCGCCACAACTCTTGATCGGACTGAAGTCGAATGAGCAAGCGCGCAACGTCGAAATATAAGCTGGACCGCCGTATGGGGGAAAGCGTCTGGGGCCGGCCGAAAAGCCCGGTCAACAAGCGCTCTTATGGCCCCGGTCAGCACGGCCAGCGCCGCGCCAAGAAGCTTTCGGACTATGGCACGCAGCTTCAGGCCAAGCAGAAGCTCAAAGGCTCTTACGGCAACATCACGGAGCGTCAGTTCCGCCGCTATTATCAGGATGCCGCGCGTCGTCCGGGCGATACGGGTGAAAATATGATCGGTTTGTTGGAGCGCCGTCTGGATGCGGTGGTCTATCGCGCCAAGTTTGTGCCGACCCCGTTTGCTGCCCGTCAGCTCGTCAGCCATGGCCATGTGAAGGTCAATGGCAAGCGCGTGACGGTGGCGAGCTATATGGTCAAGGAAGGCGACACGCTGGAGTTGACCCCCAAGGCGCGCGACATGGCGCTGGTGATTGAAGCGTCCAAGAGCGCGGAGCGCGACGTCCCGGAATATATCAATGCCGATCACGACAAGATGGCGGCGAAGTTCATTCGTACCCCGAAGCTGGGCGATGTGCCGTATGCGGTGCAGATGCAGCCGAACCTGGTGGTCGAATTCTACTCGCGTTAAGCGACGGACTTTCCAAAAAGAAAAACCCGCGAGGTGCGCGCCTCGCGGGTTTTTTGTATTTGTATTTGGCTTAGGCGGTTTGCAGGGCGATGCCTTTTTCGGTCAGGAAGGGGGCAAGTTCATCGGCCTCATACATTTCGCGCAGGATATCGCAGCCGCCGACGAACTCGCCCTTTACATAGAGCTGGGGGATGGTCGGCCAGTTGGAGAAATCCTTGATGCTCTGGCGGATCTCGGGGTCTTTCAGCACGTCGACCGCTTTATATTTCACGCCGACATTGGAAAGAATCTGCACCACGGTGGAGGAGAAGCCGCATTGCGGGAAAACGGGCGTGCCTTTCATGTAGAGCACAACCTCATTCTGCTTGATGTCGTCTGCGATACGGTCGTGTGCGGTCATGGGGGCCTCGGGCTTTGCTGTTCTATGAATTAGGGAGGGGGGAGGGCATCGTCAAGAAGCCTAGTCCTTTGCGGCGGTTTGCAGCGACAATGCGTGCAACTCTGCGCCCATGCGGCCTTTGAGGGCTTCGTAGACCATCTGGTGCTGCTGGACGCGGGTTTTGCCTTTGAAGGCGTTCGACGTAACCATGGCGGCGTAGTGGTCATTATCGCCCGCCAGATCGGTGATCTTGATGTCGGCGTCGGGAAACGCCTCTCGGATCAACTGTTCGATTTCACCTGCCTGCATTGCCATGACTGAACCTCAATGTGTGTGCGGCGCTGCCATGTAGCTGGGGAACCAGTCTTCATGGGCGCGCTTCAATGTGGCGAGCGTAATGCTCGCTTTTCCTACGCCCAGTGTATCGCCGCCGGTCGTGCCGAGCAAAGTTGCGGGAACTGCGGCCGTTTTTACCGCTGCCAGAATATGTTCCGCGTCGGCTTTTGGAACTGCCAGAAGATAGCGCGCCTGATCTTCGCCATAGAGTTCGGCAATCGCGCTTTGCGCGATTTGGATGCCGATATTGCGCGGCAGCGCCATTTCGGCGAGCGCCACCAGCAATCCGCCATCGGACAGATCGTGCACGGTGTCGAGGCGGCCCGCTTCGATCAGGCCGCGCACGAAATCGCCGTTGCGCTTCTCGACCTTCAGATCGACAGGGGGAGCTGCCCCCTCTTCACGGCCTTCGATTTCCCGCACATAAATCGACTGGCCGAGATGGCCTTTGCTGTCACCGATCAGGATCACCGCATCGCCTTCGCGTTTGAACGCGATGGTCGCCATGCG
>DATJDE010000209.1:0-1654 GCA_035497595.1 Rhizomicrobium sp.
GCTGGAATGCGGGCACTTGCCGACCTCCTCTATGGAGGAAAGACGGGGCAGGGCATTTCATGAGCGACCCAAAGCACCCGTCTGAACCGGACGTCTCTGCCACGGAAGCAATCCGCATCGAGGCAGCCGACCGGATTCTCAAGCAACGCATGGCAGCGGATTGGACCGAACAGGATCAGCAGGAGCTTGCCGCCTGGCAAGCACAATCCACCGCCCATCTGCTTGCCTATCTGCGATTGGAGGCTGCCTGGAAGCAGACAGATCGCCTTGTAGTGCTACGCGGCCCAATGAGGCCCCAACCCGCGCAGCCGCGATTGCCTTGGCGCCTGATGGGGCGGATTTCGGCGGTTTTGGCTCTTGCCGCCGTGACAGGTGTGGTCGGCTTCAACGTCCTCCCGCGTAGCCATGTCCAAACATTCTCGACAGGTGTAGGTGGACACCAGCGCGTCACACTGGCCGATGGATCGCTGGTCGAACTGAATACGGATACAACCTTACGTCTAGCCTCGGATGGCTCCGCAAGAACAGTCTATCTCGACAAAGGCGAAGCATATTTTCGAATAACCCATGATGAAGCGCATCCTTTTGTCGTCATCGCCGGTAGTCATCGCATTATCGATGTCGGCACAGTCTTCGTTGTGCGGCGTGAACCAAAGCAGCTTTCGGTAGCGCTGTTGGAAGGCGGCGCACGCTTCGATACGCCCTCCGACAAGTCCTCTCAGGCGATCGAACTGAAGCCCGGTGACGAGGTAATAGCCACTGCGGGGAAAGTGATCCGGCGCAGCGAACAATTGAGCAAATTGACCAGTGAACTGAGCTGGCGGCGGGGCAATCTGATTTTCAACGGCGCGACCCTTACCGAGGCGGTTGCGGAGTTCAATCGCTACAACATCACCAAGCTTGTCATCGCCGATGTAGATGCAGGGCGATTGAAGATCAACGGAACATTCGCTGCCAACAACGCACAGGCTTTCATCGATGCGACGCAAGTCGTGTTGGGCCTGAAACTTGAGAATCGAAACAGCGAAATCGTGATTTCAAAGTGAGATACGGCGCATTCGCGCCGCCATCAATACAAGGGACGAAATATCAAATGAGGGGGAACGTATGAAACGGCTTACATCCTGGAAAGTAATACTGGCAGGCGGCGCTTGCGTCGCGGCCCTTTCAACAAGCGCCTATTCTGCAGAGTTCAATATCTCCGGTGGAGATCTCAATACAGCGCTTGGCGCATACTCGGCCGAGACCGGCGTACAGATCGTGATGTCTTATGATGCGGTCAAAGGCGTACAAAGCCGAGGTGTTAAAGGCAACCTGACACCAGATGAAGCGTTGTCCCGCCTGCTCTCCAATACGGGCTTCACTGTGCAGCGCAGGCCTTCCGGCGCAATTGCAATCATTCGCGACCATTCTTCCCGAAATGAGTACGAAATAGCGCCTAATATGGCGCTCGCCCAGGCCACCCCTCAGCCGCGCAGCGTGGAAACAGTCACCGTCACCTCCTCCAAGCTCGGCGGCGGCGATGTCCAATCCATCCCCATCGCCATCACGGCATTGAGCCAGGAACAGCTCACCGCCAGCCAAACCACCGGGGGCCCGGACTTGATCAAACAAGTCCCGAACATGACCTTCACCAAAACCAATTTCAGCGGCT
>DATJDE010000210.1:0-3720 GCA_035497595.1 Rhizomicrobium sp.
GAAGGCGACGCGGATAATGTCGCACTTGCCTTTCCGCTTGCTCTGAAAGCCCTTTGCGCTGAGCTTCCGCACAAGACCGATGTGGGTGGCGTGAGCCTCAGTATCAAAACAAAAGCGCACCTCAGTGAACAGATGGCGGTGATGCGCGATAGCGTGACCCGCGCGCGACCAGACATCGCGTTCGATCGCTTTCTGGTGCAAACCATGGCAAGCGGCATCGGCGAAGTGCTGATCGGCTTTCGGCGCGACCCCGATGTGGGGCCGATCGTTCTTCTCGCACCCGGCGGCATCTTCGCCGAACTTTCCGGGGAGCGCAGCCTGAGGCTTGCTCCTGTAGACGAGGCGGAAGCACAGCAGATGATCAGCGAAATTGGCGCGCTGAGAGCCTTGAGCGGCTATCGCGGCAAACCGTGTGGCGATCTGGATGCACTGGCCAAGGCGATCTGCGCCCTTTCGCATTTCGCAGACGACAGCGACGTCGCTGAAGTCGAAATCAACCCCCTGATCGTGCGCAGATCGGGCGAGGGGGTTGTGGCGGTTGATGCATTGATGCGGATTATAAGGAAAGCGGAGCAATGATCGAAACCGGGTCAATGATCGAAACACTGGCGCAAAAGGCGAATGCCAATTGCGCCCTCCGGCATCGCGGGCGCTTTCTCAGCACCACATTTCTGTTGCAGGTCGGGGCTACCAACTGGCTCATCACAATCGCAAATGGCGAAGTGACAGCAGTTACCAAAGGCCCTTTTGTGATGCCGACATGGGTGTTCGCCCTTCGCGCCGACAGCGAGAGCTGGGCCGGGTTCTGGGCAGCAGAGCCCAAACCGGGCTTTCATGATCTGTTTGCGCTGATCAAGCACGGCCTGCTGAAAGCGGAAGGAAATCTCCATCCGTTCATGGCTAACCTTTTCTATTTCAAGGAACTGCTTGCAACCCTTCGGGAGCAACGCCCAGCATGAAAGCCTCGTTCGAACCCATTATCGGCCGCTATCTCAATCTGGACATCGGCGGTACACCGCATCGCGTTTATGTGGAAGAAGCGGGCCAGGGAACGCCCCTGCTCTGCCTGCACACTGCGGGGTCTGACAGCCGGCAATATCGCGCCGTTCTCAACGATCCGCAGATCACCGCGAAGCATCGTGTCATCGCTTTCGATCTGCCATGGCATGGCAAGTCCTCCCCGCCCGCGGGATGGCACACAATCGAAGAATACAGGCTCACCTCCAAGGCCTATGTCGCGATCATCCTTTCGGTCGTCGATGCGCTGGAGCTGGACAAGCCGATTGTCATGGGCTGTTCCATCGGCGGGCGCATTGTTCTGCATCTGGCGCTCGACCATCCCGATCGCTTTGGCGCGATCATCGGCTTGCAGGCAGGCGCTCATGTTGCCCCCTATTACGATACTCAATGGCTTCATCGCCCCGATGTTCACGGCGAAGTTTGCGCAGCCGTGGTCAGCGGGTTGATCGGGCCTTACGCCTCCGAGACCGACAAATGGGAAACGCTGTGGCATTATATGCAGGGCGGTCCCGGTATCTTCAAAGGCGATCTCTATTTCTACAAGATCGATGGCGATATCCGCAGCCAGATTGCCCGCATCGATACAAGCAAATGCCCTGTCTATCTGCTGAGCGGTGAATATGATTATTCCTGCACGCCGCAGGACACACTTGATGCCGCCGAACTGATCAAAGGCGCGCAAGTGACGATTATGAAGGGCATTGGCCATTTCCCCATGAGTGAGGCACCGGAGCAATTTCTTGCCCATCTGAAGCCGGTTCTTGAACAGATTGCCTCTGCGAGATGAAACCGGAATACCCCCAGCCCGGTCTTTACATCGCGGGCGAATGGATTTTTGAAACAAAGAGCCGCGATAATATTGCGGTCACCAATCCGTCGACGGGGGAGGAACTGGCAAGGTTGCCTGTTGCAAGCGCCGCCGACATCGATCGCGCGCTTGAGGCAGCGCATACAGCATTCGACATGTGGAAGCGCACGCCTGCGCTCGACAGGGCAATCATTGTGCGGCGCGCGGCACAAATCATCCGCGACAGGTCATCACTTATATCCGCGACTATTGCCCGCGAACTTGGCAAGCCACTGCCGCAAGCCGTTCGCGAAGTCGAAAGCGCCGCCGAAATGTTCGAATGGGCAGCGGAAGAATGCCGCAGAAGCTATGGGCGGATTATCCCTGCGCGCGCGAAACGGCAACAGTTGCAGGCGATCTGGGAGCCGGTTGGGCCCATCGCCGCGTTTTCGCCCTGGAATGCACCTGCCATCACGCCTGCCCGCAAGATTTCTGGTGCATTGGCCGCAGGGTGCTCCATTATCCTGAAAGCGGCGGAAGAAACGCCTGCAACCGCCATGCTGATTGTCAAAGCAGCGCAGGATGCAGGCCTTCCGCCGGGCGTTCTTAATCTCGTTTTCGGCAATCCTGCACAAACATCACAACACTTGCTCAGTTCGCCCACGATCCGCGCGCTCACCTTTACCGGTTCGACACCCGTGGGAAGACAACTTGCATCACTTGGCGGTAGCCACCTCAAACGCATGACCCTGGAGCTGGGCGGGCATGCACCTGTCCTGGTGTTTGACGATTGCGACGTAGAGGCTGTGGCAACCGCTGCTGTCGCCGCGAAATTTCGCAACGCCGGCCAGATCTGCACCTCGCCTACCCGCTTTTACATTCAGGAAAACGTGTTTGCGCGTTTCAGGAAACGGTTTTGCGACCTGACGGCAACATGGAGGGTGGGCGATCCGTTCGATCCGCAAACCCAAATGGGCCCGGTGGCGACGCCGCGCAGATTAGAGGCGATGCAGCGGTTCACAGACGATGCACATGCGCGCAACCTCCCAGTCATTGGCGGCCAAAGGCTAGCGCGCGAGGGCACGTTCTTTGCGCCCACCACGTTCATGGACGAAGCCGATCAGAGCCTTGCGGCCAATGAGGAGCCCTTTGGGCCGATTGCCATTCTTCAGGCGTTCAAGACGGTTGATGAGGTTCTGGAGCGCGCAAACCGTCTGCCGCAGGCGCTGGCGGCCTATGCCTTCAGCCATGATGCGCGGATTCATGCGGTGCTGCGGGACGAATTGCACGCCGGAACAATCGCGATCAACCAGTGGCAGGCATCTTGGCCGGAAACGCCGTTTGGCGGATATGGCGACTCCGGCTTCGGCGTCGAAGGCGGCGTGGAAGGTCTTCAGGCCTTCCAGCAGATCAAATTCATCGGCAGTGCGTGAGATACCGGCGCGGTATCAGACCACGCCGGCTGCACCCACAGAGAGTAGCGTCCGCAACGCGGATGTGAACGCTGCTGCCGTCACACCATCAATGATGCGATGATCGAAGGTCGCGGAAATGTGAGCCGTCGGCCGTATCTCCAGCACGCCATTCACCGCGATGGGCCGTTCCTCGATGGAGCCGAAGAACACGATCACGCTCATGCCCGGTGGAAGCAGTGCCGTTCCGTTTTCGACGCCGCGATTGCCGAGGTTTGAAATCGCGATGACACCATCGTTCAGATCTTCGGGCGAAATGCGATTCTGTCGGGCATTTTCTGCCAATGCGCGCCAGGCTGTACCTCTAGCAGCCATATCAAGCGTATCGGCGGCTTTAAGGACCGGCAGTTGAAGCCCTTCCTCACTTGCTGCGGCGAACGCCAGATTAATCGCGGGATAACGCCATATCTCGCCGTTACGAGAGACGCCCAGAACCTTCGG
>DATJDE010000211.1:0-4675 GCA_035497595.1 Rhizomicrobium sp.
GCCCATCATCTGCTGCCCGAATTCGATGCGCTGGAAAATGTCGTTCTGCCGCAACTGATCGCCGGCAAATCCCGCAAAGCCGCAGAAGGCGAAGCCAAACGCCTGCTCACCGAACTCGGCTTGGGGGACCGGCTGGATCATCGCCCATCCCAACTCTCCGGCGGTGAACAACAACGCGTTTCCATCGCCCGCGCCGTCGCCAACCGCCCAAAAATCCTGCTGGCCGACGAACCCACCGGCAATCTGGACCCACGCACCTCCGGCGGCGTGTTCGACGCGCTATTATCGCTGGTCCGCAACGAAGGGGTCGCCGCCCTCATAGCCACCCACAACCACGCCCTGGCCGCCCGCATGGACCGCACACTGGTTCTCGATCAAGGAAGCTTAAAGCCCGCCACCCCTTAACCCTCCCCTTGAGGGTGGAGGTAGCGCCAGCGTACCGACCTCGATAAATTCGCAGCGCAGCGGAGAATTTTCGGGGAGGGGTCCAGGTGCCCGCCACCAATCCCCACTATCCCGCCGCCGCATTCTCCTCAAACGCCGCAAGCTGCGCCGTGAGCGCCCGCTGAAACGCAGGCCGCGCCTCACACCGCGCCAGATAAGCGCCCAAATTCGCCTCACGCTGCACCAGATCGGTATGCCGCAAAATGCGCAGCACTGTCGCCATCATCAAATCGCCAGCGGTAAACGCCCCGTCGAGATACTCTCGATCGCCCAACGCAGCGGATAGTTCGGCGAGCCGTTTGGCAACAAACTGTTCCGCCATAGGCCTGCGTGCCTTCGCCCAGTCTTCATTCGGAAAAGCCAGATCAAGTTCCGAAAGCTGCCAGATCGCGCCTTCCATCGTATTCAGCGCCGCAAACACCCACGTCACCGCCCGCGCCCGCGCCTCAGGCGAAAGCGGCAACAGCACCGGCGATTTTTGCCCGATGTGCAAAACGATAGAGCCGGATTCAAACAGCGTCAGCCCGTCATCTTCAAGCACCGGCACCTGTCCAAACGGCTGCTGCGCGCGATACCATGCAGTCCCCTGATCCTCGAACCCGATGAGCTTTTGCGCATACGCAAGCCCCGCTTCCTCCAAAGCCCACCGCACCCGCAAATCCCGCACCAATCCCCGCACCAGCGGCGGGACCCACTTGAACGCCGTAACCGTAATCATCCAAACCTCCTCATGTTATTCCCGGCGAGGTATCTTCACCCCTCAACCTTTATCCAGCGCGCACCACAAACCGCCCCAGCTTGTTCAGCGCACTGTTCCACCCCGTCTCATGCCCATCGCGGTTCTCCGCCGTCTGCAATCCATCATGGCGCAAGGTGAGTTCCGTCTTCCCACCCACATCGCGCAGCGAAACAGTCACCAGCGAATCCTCCTCTCCACTCTCCCATTTCCAGCTCATCGAAAATCCGCGCGGCCGGTCGATGGATTTGAAAGCGCCCACAACCGGAATGATCCTGCCATCCGACAAATGCATGATGATGCGATACCGCCCTCCCACCCGCGGCTCATAAACCGGCACCTCGCAGCGCACGCCTTCCGGCCCGATCCACTGCTCAAACTGTTCGCGCTCCATCCACGCATCGAAGATGCGGGCAGGGGCGGCATCGAACACACGCCTGATGATCAACAATGCCTTGTCATCCACGGTCATGGTGTTGTCTCCGGGTTCTGTTTGAGAAACTGGTCAAGCCGGTCGAACGATCCGCCCCAGAAACGGGCGTAGACTTCCAAATGCTCGAAGGCGCCCTTCAGCGCTTCTGGTTTCAGGGTGCAGCGCCGATGCTTGCCCTCGCGCCGGTTTTCGATCAGGGCTGCCTCTTCCAGCACCTTCAAATGGCGCGAGACGGCGGGCAGCGACATGGCGAAAGGCTGGCTGAGTTCGCCCACCGTGGCGCTGCCCTGTGCCAGCCGGGCAAGGATGGCTCGGCGGGTCGGGTCGGCAAGTGCCTGAAATGTCTGGTCGAGCTGTTTCATTTAATTGTTATGTTAAATAACAATTCGATTAAGTCAACACCCAGCGCATGTGGTCACGTTTTGTTCTTGACGAAATGAGAACGAATATGGAACAATATTGAACCCTGATGGAGAGAACAAAATGTCCGCCTGGTTCAAAGATGCACTGTCCGGCCTTTTCCTGATGACCTTTGTCGCCGCGTCCTTCGGCATGGCCGATATTGCGCGCAGCATCCTGTCGGTGGGCTGACGCATAACTGTGGATGGTTCATGCCGCTGCACTGCGCAGCACCGCCCAAGCCCGATAGTGAGAGGGGAGCAAAAAAGGAACGAACGGTTTGGCTGAGCGAAAAGCGGCGTCCTTTATCCACCTGCGGGTGAAAAGCTCCTATTCCATGCTGGAAGGCGCGGTGCGCCCCAGTGAACTCGCCAAACTGGCCACCGAAAACAACATGCCCGCCGTCGCCGTCTGCGACGTCAACAATCTCTTCGGCGTGTTCGAAATCACCGAAACTGTCGCCAAGGCCGGTGTGCAGCCCATCGTCGGCTGTCTGATCGCCGCCGATCTCACCCCCACCCAGCCCTCAGCATCCGCCTCCCGCCCCAAACCGCCCGGCTTGCCGCTGCTGGTGCAGAACGCGCAAGGCTATCTGAATCTTTCCAAACTGGTCAGCGCTTCCTATCTCGAGGCGCAGGCCGGCGAGTGGCCCCATGTCGATCTGGCCCAACTCGAAAAATACAATGATGGCCTGATCGCCCTGACCGGCGGCCCCGGCGGTCCCATCAACCAGCTTCTGGTCGCTGGCCAGCCCGATGCCGCCGAAACGCTGTTGCTGCAACTCAAAGACATTTTCGGCGACCGGCTCTACATCGAGCTGCAACGCCACGGCTTGGCGGAGGAACGCGCCGCCGAAGACCCGCTGCTCGAACTTGCCTATACCCACGACATTCCGCTCGTCGCCACCAACGACGTGCATTTCGGCAAACCCGATATGTACAAGGCGCATGATGCATTGCTGTGCATCGCCGATGGCGCCTTCGTCTCCCAGCAGGAACGGCGCAAGGTCACCCGCGAACACCGCTTCAAAACAGCGGCGGAAATGACGGCGCAATTCGCCGATCTGCCCGAAGCGATCGAGAATACGGTTGAGATCGCGCGCCGCTGCGCCTTCCGCCCGAAAAAGCGCAGCCCCATCCTGCCGCATTTCACGCCGGAATCCGGCCTGTCGCCCGCCGACGCGCTGCGCAATCAGGCCGAAGCCGGGCTGAAGCGCCGCCTCGCCGATCACGGCATGTTCGCGGACGAGAAAGTCTATATCGACCGCCTTGCATTCGAACTTGACGTCATCAACGGCATGGATTTTCCGGGCTACTTCCTCATCGTGTCCGACTTTATGAAGTGGACGCGCGCGCAAAGCATCCCGGTCGGCGTTCGTGGCTCGGGCGCAACCTCGCTGGTGGCATGGTCGCTCGACATTACCAACCTCGATCCTATCCGCTTCGGTTTGCTGTTCGAACGCTTTCTCAATCCCGAACGTATCTCGATGCCGGACTTTGATATCGACTTCTGCCAGGAACGGCGCGACGAAGTCGTGCGCTACGTCCAGCAGAAATATGGCGAAGATCGCGTTGCCCATATCATGGCGCTGGGTTCGCTACAGGCCCGTGCCGCCGTGCGTGACGTTGGCCGTGTGCTGCAAATGCCGCTGGGCCTGGTCGATCGTATCGCCAAGATGATCCCCAATCCGCCCGGCCATCCGGTGTCGATGAAGGAAGCGCTGGAAAGCGAGCCCCGCCTTCAGACGATCAAGGAAGAAGAACCCGCCGCGCGCGAACTTTTCTCCATCGTCGGCAAGATCGAAGGGCTCTACCGCCACTCCTCCACCCATCCAGCAGGTGTGGTGATCGGTGATCGCCCGCTCGATGAACTGGTACCGCTCTACCGCGACCCGCGCGCCCATATGCCGATCACGCAATTCGATTATGAGGACGCGGAAAAATCCGGCCTGGTGAAGTTCGACTTTCTCGGCCTCAAAACCCTCACCGTCATCGCCAAGGCAGAAGAGCTGCTGAAAAAGCGCGGCATCAAACTTCATACCCAGAGCATCGACTTCGACGACCCGAAAACTTTTGAAATGCTCGCCAATGGCGAAAGCGTCGGCGTGTTCCAGCTCGAAGGCGCAGGCATGCGCGATCTGATGCGCAAGATGAAGCCTGACCATATCAACGATCTGGTCGCGCTCGTCGCGCTCTATCGCCCAGGCCCGATGGATTCGATCCCCAAATACATCGCCTGCAAACGCGGCCGCGAAAAGCCGGAATATCTGCATCCCTCGCTCGAACCGATCCTGAACGAGACCTTCGGGGTGATGACGTATCAGGAAGACGTGATGCGCATCGCCCGTGAACTCGGCGGCTATTCGATGGGGCAGGCAGATTTTCTGCGCCGCGCGATGGGTAAAAAGATTCCGTCCGAGATGGCCAAGCACCGCGAACTGTTCGTGGCGGGCGCCAAAGAACGCGGCATTGCTGAATCGATTGCTGATCAGATCTTCGAGCAAGCGGCAAAGTTCGCAGGTTACGGTTTCAACAAGGGCCATGCCGCGGCCTATGCGCAGGTGGCCTACCAAACCGCCTATCTCAAAGCGAATTATCCCGTCGAGTTTCTCGCCGCATCGATGACCCTCGACATCGGCAATACAGACCGCCTCAACATCTTCC
>DATJDE010000212.1:0-7345 GCA_035497595.1 Rhizomicrobium sp.
CACTGGATTCGCAAGGAAGAGATGGCAAAGGAGATTGCCGGGTTAAAGCTCGCCAATGCGGCGGGTGTTCCGACGCCGCAGCTTCTCTATTCGTCTGACGACGCGCAGATCGGGCGGCCTTTCGTGATCACGTCTTTTGTCGACGGCACGGCCATCCCCAAGCGTGTCATTCAGGACGATGGCTTTGCCCAGGCGCGCGCATCGTTCGCGGCAGACTGCGGCCGCATTCTGGCGGCCTTGCACAATGGGCTTGTACCTTCGCAAGGCTGGGCCGAGGTCGATCCGATTGCCGATCTGGAATTTCACCGAAGCAAAGCAGGTTATCGCAGCCCGGTGCTGGATGGCGCAGTGAGCTGGCTGGTGCGCAACAGGCCGCCAGTAACCGAATTACGGCCCGCCCATCGCGATTTCCGCTTGGGAAATCTGATGATCGATGCGCAAGGCATTGTCGCCGTTCTCGATTGGGAAACCTGTGGTCTGTCTGACCCGCATGAAGATCTCGCATGGCTGTGCGCGCGCGCATGGCGCTATGGCGGGCAGCACCCGGTGGGTGGCATTGGCCGCCTGCAAGAGTTCATCGCGTCATACGAATTACATGCGGCGCGCAAGGTAGAACCTGCGCGGCTGCATTGGTGGCGCGTTCTTGGCGCGACCCGTTGGGGGCTTGCAAGTGCTGCGCGCCCACGCGGGAGCCAGGGTGGCGCGGCAATCGAGGAGGCGGCGATAGCCCGGCAGGTGTGCCGCCAGGAATATAATGTGGTGCTCGAACTGAAAGATGTGTGGGAGAGGGCCGCTTGAACGCGAAACACAGCGTCGCCGAGCCACCGCCCGCAATCGAACTGATTGGGCTCGTCGCGGCATTCTTGCGGCAGGACATTGTGCCCGCCATCGCCGATGCCAAACTCCGCTACAGGGTGCGCGCGGCCGAACATCTATTGCGCCTTGCACAGCGTGAGCTGGAACAGCCGGGGGATTTGCGCGCGGATGAAGATGGCTATCTCGTTACCACCCCAATCCTTGAACAATTTGGTTCGCTCAAACGCTTGACCGACCGGCTGTATGCCGGCGAGCTCGATATCGCCAGCCCGGACATTCTTGCGCTGCTGGAAGCGTTCGTCATCGAAAAACTTCGTATCGCTGCGCCAGAGGTTGTGCGTTCAGACGATCCGGCTTGCGACAAAGGATAGTCAGAAATGGCAGACCGGGATTTCCGCGTTATTGGCAAGCAGCTGTCGAACTGGGGCCGGTGGGGGAAGGATGATGAGCGCGGCACCACAAATTTCATCACGCCGGAGTGTTTGGTACATGCCGCCTCGCTGGTCAAAAGCGGGAAGATATTCGATCTGGGCATTCCCTTTGGGTCGGATGGGCCGCAAACGGGCGCCGGTGGGCGCATCAATCCCATCATTCTGGTTTCGGAAACAGGCCAGGATCAGGATCAGTTTCCCGGCGGCTTTCACTATGCCGACGATTATGTGTTCATGCCGCTGCAATCGGCCTCGCAGTGGGATGCGATTGCGCATGTCCATTATGATGGCCAGCTCTATAACGGCTTTCCGGCCAACTCCATTTCACCGCGCGGCGCAAAGCACTGCTCCATCGACAAACAGGCCAAAGGCATTGCCGGGCGCGGCGTGCTGCTCGACGTTGCGCGCTTCAAAGGCGTTGACTGGATGCAGATGGGCGAGGTCATCACCCCAGAAGATCTCGACGCGACGGCAAAAGCGCAGGGCGTTGAGCTGCGCTCTGGCGACATTCTGCTCATTCGCACCGGCTGGTGGCTCAAATTCCATAAGGAACGCAATGCAACCGAATGGATGAAAGGGGAGCCCGGCATTGGGCTTGCCTGTTGCGAATGGCTGAGCAGGCACGAAATCGCTTCAGTGTGTTGTGACAATATCGCGGTAGAAGCCCTGCCCGGTGAAATCGAAGGCGAAGTGTTGCCCGTGCATATGGTGCTGTTGCGCGACATGGGCATGACGCTGGGCGAAATTCTGGACTTTGAAGAACTGGCCGCCGATTGCGCGGCCGACGGCATCTACGAATTCTTCTTCTGCGGCCCACCGATCAAATTTCAGCGCGCACTGGGCTCGCCGATCAACCCTCTCGTATTCAAGTAGAAATCATCCACGCGCCTGGACGAGACGTCGTTGGCGCAACTGAGCAGGTCGAAAGATGAGTGAGAACCCCGAACAACTGACACTGGGCGCGCGACTGCGGCAGTCGGCGCGCGCACTCGGCTCGAATATCGTCTTTCGCAGCATCAGGGCGATAGACGACTATCACGAAATCAGCTGGAGCGATCTGGATCGTAAATCCGATGCCGTCGCTTCAACTCTGCTCGGGATGGATGTCGAAGCAAGGCCCGCGACCGTTCTGTTGCTCACCCGCGATGCGATTGATCATGCAACGCTGGCCTATGGCGCGTGGAAAGCGGGACAGACCATCCTGTGCCTGCCGCCGGGCATCGGGTCTGTAGAGGGCAAGGCAATCCTCTCCGGCGTCGGCCGCACAATTGCGGCAGGTGCCAAAGTTGATTGGTATGACGGCGATGTGCTCTCGCTGAACGATCTGAAAGAGGGCGAGCCTCTGAAAGATCCGGTATCGGACCCGCTGATGCTGGTTGCCACGGGTGGATCGACCGGCATCCCCATACTGGTGGATGTGTTGGGCGCAGGTCTGTTCACACCCGGCGCGTTTCTGGGTGGGCTCAATTCAGCCTTGAAGCGGCTGCCGCGCGCCAGAGCCTTTATCATGACGCCGCTCAGCCATGGCGCGGGTGCGGCAACCGCCTATATGGCGGCGTTTGAAGAAACCCAGGTCACCACGCTGGAAAAATTCGACCCGGAGGTCGCTCTGTGGGCCATTGAAAAATTCCAGCTTGAGCAGATCACCACAGTCCCGACGATGATGCACCGCATGTTGCGCAATCCGCGTTTTGCGACGACCAATCTCGACTGCATCAAGTCGATTGTGCATACCGGCGGCCACGCCGATCCGGCGGACAAAGAGGCCTGGATCGACCGCATCGGGCCTGAAAAGGTTCTGGAGGTGTGGGGCTCTTCGGAGAGTGTCGGCCATGCCGTGATTTCGGGTGAGGAATGGCTTGTCCATCGCGGCAGTGTCGGCAGGCCGGTGAATTGCCGGGTTAGCATCGTCGATCCGGATGGCAAAGACGTGCCCACTGGAGAGATTGGCGAGATCTATGTGCAGCCGCTGATCCCGCGGGTGAATCTTGAGCGCAAATATTACAAATCCGACCTGCGGATGAAATCGCTCAACGGTTATGTCAGCTTCGGCGATCTGGGGTATCTCGATGCGGATGGCTATCTCTATATCGCGGGCCGGGCTGATGATCTCATCATCACAGGCGGCGCAAATGTCTATCCCGATGAAGTGGAAATCCCGATCCGCCGGCTTGCCGGAATTGAAGATTGCGTCGTCGTGGGCAAGCCCGACCGCGACCTGGACCTCGCTGTGCATGCCGTCATCGCGCTGAAGCCAGGCGCCAAGGAAATGACGATCGAAGACCTGCGCGCGGCGCTGGCCGGGCAACTGAGTGCCTATAAGCTGCCGCGCAGTGTCGAATATCGCAGCGAGCTACCGCGTACGGATGCCGGAAAAATCCGCCGCAAAAGCTATCGCTAGCTGTCACACCGCTTTTTTAGCATCGCAGGAGACGCAGATGGAAAATCTGACTGTTGGAAACCTTCGTCCAGAAGATGATTTCATGCACGAGGTCGGTACCGATCTGTCGCATAATGAAAGCATGTTCTTCAATTTCTTCGATGCCAAGCAAAACGTCGGTGGCTTCGTCAGAATTGGTAATCGCCCCAATGAAGGCCATGCCGAAATGACCTTCTGCCTGTTTCTGGGCGATGGGTCGCTGCTCATGCAATGGGGCCGGATCCCGCTGGAGGATAAAACGGCGTTTCGTGCAGGGGGGCTTTCCTTCCGTGTGATCACGCCTGCACGCAAGCTCGCCGTTGAGTATCGCGCAGAAGCGGTGCGGATCGCCGACCCATATGCGCTGGCCAATCCGGGCCAGGCAATGCGCAACAATCCAAAAGTAGATGTGCATTTGCAGCTGGATGTATCGGGCGTCGGGCCGATGATCGGCGACCGTGATGGCAACAGCAAAGATGCCGTCATCTTTCTCGACGGCGTTGGTCATTATCAACAGGCCATCCATGTTGTGGGCAGCCTTACGGTGGGCACAGAGCAGATTCAGCTATCGGCCGGTGGTGTGCGCGATCACTCCTGGGGTCCGCGCATCTGGCACAGTATTGCACGTGACCGCTCACTCTGGATTTCCTTCGGCCCACACCTCACCGTCATCGCCTGCAAAACCTGGCTGACGGGCGCGCAAACGGCCGACCAGATGGGCTGCCTGATCGAGAACGGGCGCGTCACGCCGCTCAAGGACATTGTCGTCAAAAGCAGGTTCAAGCCCGGTACGTATTATCACAACGCTGTGGAACTCGATCTGACCGATGTGAATGGCCGCCAACTTCATTTGGACGGAGAGGTGCTGAGCTATGCACCGCTGCGCCATCGCAAGGCCGGCGAGGAAACGGTCTATCTGGGCCAGGCGATGACGCGTTTCACCATGAACGGCGAGACCTGCCTGGGACTGTCGGAATATTTCGATGCCGAATCGCGCACGGCTGGGCTGATTGCGTATTCGCTGAGCAAAGAGGTCTGTATCGAGTGAGCCTTCGAGGAACTCGGTTGTGATGGGCGCACAGGACGGCATCCTGCGCGAACTTCAGGCCCGCGAAGCGTTGCGGGCTCTGATTGGCCGCTATAGCCGCGTTGCGGATAATCGCGATGCCACGGGCCTTGAAGCGCTGTTTCATCCCGATGGGCTTGTCGATTCCGGGGTGATCCGGGCGAAGCCGAACGTATTTGCCGCGCAATTTGTTGCCTGGTTGGAGCAGAACACAGTCTCCGTGTTCCACGCGATTTGTGACGCACAGTTTGATCTCGCTGAGGATGAGGCGACCGGAGACATTCAGGTTCTCGCGCTCTGCCAGATGAACCACGCCCATGGCGGCAAACGGATCATCACGGCTGGCCGCTATGCCGACAAATATGTGGTCCATGACGGCAGGTGGGTTTTCAGCGAACGCATTTTCAAACCTGACATGTCGTGGGAATGTGGCGCCTCGGTCGAACACTCCGCCTGAACGCCCGCCGTCACGAGCTACCCCTTTGCGTAGGTCGCAACGCCCGCGCCCCCGATAGAATGGGGCAAGATTTTTCAAGGCCCCGATAGCGGGCCGCAAGAACGGCCGAAGGTAATTGCGATATGGGTATGACGCGCGAGCTAAAGCTCGCAATTTACAGCAAGATGTTTCTGGCCCAGCGCTGGGAGACAACGCTGCTGCGCCTGATCGAGCAGGGGATGGTGTCGGGGATTTACCATGCCGGTCGCGGCCATGAGGGCGCCGAAGTAGGTGCAGTGATGGCGCTGCGCGATGACGACTATCTGTTCTACGATCATCGCGGCTGTGCCCACATCATCGCAAAAGGCGTCGACCTCGTCGCGCTATACGGCGACTTCCTGGGCAATTGCAGTGGGTCCACCCATGGTTTGGGTGCAGGCATTGTGCATGTCTGCGATCCTGCGCGGGGCATCATGGGGCAGAGCGGCACGCTCGGCCGTGGGCAATTGCTCGCAGCTGGGGCCGCGCTAAGTGCGTATTTGCGCGAGACCGATCAGGTTGCGATGCATTTTTTTGGTGACGGCGCAGCGAATGTCGGCACGTTTCACGAGGCGGCCAATGTCGCCGGCGCATGGAAGTTGCCGCTGGTCTTTGTCGTACAAAACAATGGTTGGGCGGTGAGTGTGCCGGTTTCACATGCAACAGGCGGTGGCGGGTTTGCGCGCCGCGCCGATGCCTATGGCATGGCGGGGGTCATGGTTGATGGCAGCGATGCCTTCGCGGTGTACGCCGCGGCGGCAGAAGCTGTGGCGCGGGCCAGGCGCGGCGATGGCGCAACGATCATTGAAGCGAAGGTCACGCGCATGCGTGGCCATTTCGAAGGCGATGCCGAAAAATACCGGCCATCAAAGGCCGAGCGGGATGACGCGGCGACCGACCCGGTCCTGATCACCCGAAACCGGTTGCTGGCGGAGGCCATTCTTTCAGAAGACGCCCTTCAGGCCCTGGAAGCGGACATTCAGCAAAAGCTCGAATCTGCATTGCGCCAGGCCAAGCAGGCCGACATGCCCACGCGCGCGCGCATTTTCGACGGCATCTACGTTTGAGACAGGACCAATTATGAGCCGAACGATTACAATGGGTGCCGCGCTGCGCGAGGCGCTGCTCGAGGAAATGGAACGCGATCCGCGCGTCTTCATCATGGGTGAAGATGTTGGCGCAATGGGCGGGGTTTTCGGCGTCACGCACGGGCTGCAGAAGCGGTTCGGGAAGAAGCGCGTGATCGACACGCCGATTTCGGAAATGTTCATTGTCGGTGGCGGCGTTGGGGCCGCCATCACCGGTTTGCGCCCTGTGGTCGAGCTGCAATTTGCTGATTTTCTATACAACGCCGCCGATGAAGTTCTCGCGAAGATGGCCAAGTGGCGTTACATGCATGGCGGCAACGTCACGGTGCCAATGGTGCTTCGCCTGCCCGCCGGTGCCATGGGCGGGGTTGGTGCAGAACATTCGCAATGCCCCGAAGCGATGTTGCTTCAAGCGCCGGGGCTACATGTTGTTGTGCCCAGCACGCCGCGCGATGCGAAAGGGCTTTTGAAAAGCGCCATTCGCAACGACAACCCCGTTTGCTTTTTCGAGCACAAGGCCATGTACCAGATCACCGGGGAAGTGCCCGATGAAGAATATACGATCCCGCTCGGTACGGCAGATATCAAACATGAAGGGCGTGATGTTTCGATAATCACGTGGGGCCGCATGGCGCATATCGCCATGAGCGTCGCGGAAGCCGCGAAAAAGCGCGATATCAGCGTTGAGGTGGTCGATGTCAGATGTCTTCAGCCGCTGGACCTCGAAACCATCCTGCGCTCTGTGCGCAAGACCGGCCGTGTAATCATCAGCCATGAAGCCAGCAAAACGGGAGGCGCGGGCGCCGAAATCGCAGCGCTCATCGCTGAAAATGCACTGGAGGCGTTGCAAGGGCCAATACGGCGTGTCTGCGGGCCGGATGCGCCCATTCCGCAAAGCCAGCATCTGGAAAAGCTCTGGCTGCCCAATTCCGGCGATCTGTTGCAGGCCGTAGAGGAGGCAATGCGCTAATGCATATGTTGATGATGCCGCGCCTTGGGCAGACCATGACAAAAGGCAAGCTGATCGAATGGCTGATCGATGTCGGCCAG
>DATJDE010000213.1:0-2545 GCA_035497595.1 Rhizomicrobium sp.
TGCTTGGCCCGTTGGTCGCGGTCGACAGCGTGTTCGAAATGCGAAGTCCGGATGCCCCGCCGCTGAAAGTGATCCGCCCATCCGGCTTTGAGGACGGCAAACTCCACACCGGCATCGTCTACCTGCATGGCGGCGGCTGGACGGTGGGCGATTTCGAGACCTATGAGCCGCTCTGCAGGCAATTGGCCCAGGCAAACAACGCCGTGGTGGTGTTTGTGGAGTATCGCCTCGCCCCCGAACATCCCTATCCCGCCGCCTTCGACGATACGCGGCGCGCACTCGACTGGGTGCATCACAACCATCGCCAGCTTGGCATCGATCCGGCACACCTTGGTATTGCGGGCGATAGTTCGGGCGGCAATCTGGCGGCGGCGGCCTGTCTTGCGGCGCGCGAACAGCGCGGCAGCGTGCAGCCGAAATTTCAAGTGCTGATCTATCCCTGCCTGGATCTGGCCGCGGGCCTTGCCTCTCACAGCACATTCGCAGAGGGCTATCTGCTCACCGAAACGCTTTATCGCTGGTATCGGCAGAATTATGTCAGCGGTTTCGTCAAAGCCCGTCATTGGCGGCTTTCACCGCTCTTTGCGCAGAGCGTTGCGGACCTGCCGCCCGCCATCATTCTCTATGCCGGGTTCGACCCGCTGCGCGATGAGGCAGCGGCCTATATCGACCGCCTGCGCGCCGCGCAGGTGCCGGTGACCCCGCTCTATTTCCCCGACATGATCCACGGCTTTCTGAACATGGGCGGCGCCATCCCCGCCGCCAACGCCGCCATCACCCGCATCGCCCAGGCGCTGCGGGTGATCACGGCCGCCTAACGTCACGCGTCGAGGAAATTTCTCCGGCGCAACCAATCGATGACAATGTCCACACTCTGGGCAAGCTGCACCGGCTGATCACGATAAAAATGCGTGGCGCCCTTCACCACATGTTTTTCCAGATTCTCTGTCCGGCCAAAGCCTTCATAGATGCGGCGGGGGTGGGATGGCATACAGGCATCATCCGCCGAATTCTCGATGACGATCGCCGGCACGCGCACTCGCGCGGCACAAACCGGCCCATTGGCGCGGCTATTGGCATGAGACCATTGCGATAGCCAGGACCGCAGGCTGGAATAGCGCCCAAGCCCCGCGGGGCTTACATTCACCTCCCCCGGCTTGCCTTGCGGGTCGACCGCCGCCCGATCATTGGGGTCCACCGTCAAATCAAACCAGCCGGGATCGGCCTTGGTGCCATGCACCACAAAACAACGCTCCATCTCCCCGCGTGGATTCTTTTTCAGCTTTTCCAGCATGTCCCAGCAGTAGGCATCGATCCGTTTGGAGCGTGCAACCTGCGCCGCACGATAACGCGTGAGGAAATCCTGCGTATAAGGCGGCACGATCTCCGGGTTGAACAAATCGAGAGAAGCGTCGCGATCATCGGGATCAAACTCATTGCGGATGGAAGGGTCCATCCACTCCGTCAAAATCAACGCCCGGCTGACATGGCACGCCTGCTGAATCACCCCATCGGCAGGCATAAACCCCGCGTCCTTCAAATTCACTTCGTCTCCTGCGGGCGTATGGGTGATGGATGGGTCTTCAGCTTCCGATTGATAAAACAGCGACAGCGAACCACCGCCCGACCATCCCGACAGGATGACATATTTGAAGCCAAGCGTTTCCTTGGCATAGCGCACATGCGCGCCCATATCGATGGCGACCTTTTCCATGATCAGGGCACTGTCGTTGCGCGGATAACGGCTCGCCGCGCAAATCACCGGAACACCCCGTTTGGGCATCGCCGATGTGATGGGCAGATGATTGGTGAGCCCGCTCGGATGCATATAGATGAGAACGACATCGCTCTTCGGCGCAGATGCCTCGGGCCGATAAAACATCCCCTCCACACTCACCACATCCGGCCGCCCGGCATAGGTTTCATTGAAGATGGGGTTTTCCCGCCACGACAGCGTGTAGGGGATACGGTCAAACGTATAGCTTTGGGCCGGGCCCATGATACCTCCTGGATCAAGTTTACTCCCCCGGTCTATGGCCGGGGCGCGAAGCCGGCCCGGGATAAATCCGTTCGACTTCTAACGAATGCTAGAGCATGTTCTTGAAAAGAGGAAACCCGTTTTATCGAAAGTGCGGGCGCACAACGCTGAAAAAAAAGCCCGGGCAATATACCCGGGCCTTTTCGCAGGAATACGCGCCAACTTACCAGTTCTTGGTAATGCGCAGGCCGAACAGGCGTGGATCGGTGGTGAAAATGTTGGTCGTCAACGCCGTGTCATCGCTGTTCAGGAATGTCCCCGTGATGGCGGTCGTATCCAGCACATTCTTGACATAGGCCATGGCCTGCCACCCATCCTGATTGGTGAGGATCACCGCGAGGTTGATATTGGTGTAGCCGTGCAGCTGGTCATAAGGCTTGTCGTTATAAATGCGGGCGAAGGAATTGCCTTGCCAGTAGAAGTCACCGCGCAAAGTGCCCGCCCAATCGGCGCTGATCGGCATGGTGTATTGCGCACCGACTGACAGTGTGAAGTCTGGCGTGTTGG
>DATJDE010000214.1:0-2773 GCA_035497595.1 Rhizomicrobium sp.
GGGCCGCGATCTGCTGAACGGCGTGCCCAAAGAAATCGCCATCACCGAACGCCAGATTGCCGAAGCGATGTCCGAACCGGTGGGCGCAATTGTCGAGGCGGTAAAAGTCGCCCTCGAAGCCACGCCCCCCGAACTTGCTGCCGATATCGTGGACAAAGGCATCGTGCTCACCGGCGGCGGCTCGCTGCTCGCCAATCTGGATCGGGTGCTGCGCGATGCAACTGGCCTTCCGGTCAGCATCGCCGATGATCCGCTGTCCTGCGTCGCGCTCGGAACGGGCAGGGTGCTCGAAAATTCAAAAGGCATGCGGCACATCCTGTCGACCGCATTCTAAGGATACCGCCAAATGGCGAACGGGTTTTGGAGGAACGCGAAGCTACGAGGGGACACAAGAATCCCGCTCGCAGGCTTCGGCCTTCTGGCCCTTGCGCTGCTCACCCTCAGCCGGGCCGAGATCAATGTCTTCGATCGCGCCCGCGTGCATTTGAGCGATGCCACCGTTCCCCTGTTGCTCAAACTTGAAGCGCCGGTCGATGGCTTCAACCGCTGGGTCTCCAATCTCGGGGCCATCTTCACCGTCTACAGCGAAAACCTCCGCCTGAAGGAGGAGAACGCCCGTCTGCGCCAATGGCAGGGCGCCGCAATCCTGCTTCAGGGTCGTGTCGAACATTATGAGCGCCTGCTGCACGCCGTGCCGCGCCGCGAAACCTCGTCCGTGCTCGCCCATGTGATCGGCCGCAGCGGCAAGCCTTATCTGCAAACCCTCATCCTCGATGCCGGCAGCAACCATGGCGTCAATGCCGGTGAAGCGGTGCTGGATGCGCGCGGCCTGATCGGGCGCATCCTGGTGGCGGGCAAAAACACCTCCTGGGTGATGCCGCTGCGCGATATGAACAGCCGCGTCCCCGTCACCATCACACCTAGCAACGCCCAAGCCATCCTCTCCGGCAACAACACCGCCATACCGGGGATCGAAACACTCGATCCGCGCGCCCATATCAAACCGGGCGATGTGGTTTTCACTTCGGGTGATGGCGGGCTTCTGCCGCCGGGCCTTCCCATCGGCACCATCATGGTGAAATCGGGCCGCTATCGGGTGGCGCTGTTTGCCGATGCCAGCACCGGCAGCGATGTGGAAGTTCTCGATTTCAAAGGCATCCCGGAAAAGCAACCCATCCCGTCTCCCGAAAATCTTCCCGCCCCGGCTCAGCTGGTGTCGCCCGCGCCAACCGCCGCGCCCGCTTCTTCGGTTCCCGCACCAGCGATCCCTGCTGTCGTTGACGGCAATGAATGACTGATCGCGGGATGGAACGCGCCAGCGTCATGGTCGGCGGGGTTGTTGCAGCCATCATTCCCTTTGTCTGTGGCTTGATCGGCGTGGTGGTCGCCAATATTCCGGTCTCCATCACATCGGGTCTTTTGCCGCCGCCCTTGCTCGCCTTGATGCCGGTCTATTTCTGGTGCCTCGTGCGCCCTGATCTGATGCCGCCCTGGGCCGCGTTTGTGCTGGGCCTGTTGCAGGATGTGTTCAGCGGCATGCCGCCCGGCGTCTGGGCCGCCGCCTTTATCGCCGCTTATGCCCTGGTCGATCGCCAGCGCGATTCCTTCGCAGGCCTGTCCGGTTGGGCCGCGATTCTCGGCTTCGGCATCGCAGCCCTGCTCGCCAATGTCTGCGCCTATCTTCTGGTGGCGTTCTACTTCCGCCAGTTTCCGTCCTTTACGGCAGCACTCAGCCTGCTCATCGTCACTGTGGTACTCTATATGCCCGCAGTATTCCTGCTGGGCGTTATCCATCGCCGCCTCGTCGGCTCGGCCAGGACGCTTCTGTAATGCCCCTGTTCGATCGCAAAGATAAAAGCCGCTACGCCACCTTCTCCCGCCGCACCCTGCTTGCCGCGGGCGGCATGACCGGCGTGTTCAGCCTGCTCGCAGGCCGGCTCTACCAGCTACAAATTCTCGGCTTCGACAATTTCATGATGCAGGCCGAAGACAACCGCATCAGCGAGCGCCTGGTTACCCCTGCGCGCGGCCGCATCCTCGACCGGTTTGGCATAGAACTCGCCAACGACAGGCGCAATTATCGCGTTCTTCTGGTGCCCGAACAGGCGCAAGGCAGCGCCGCCGCTTCGGTCGATGCGGTCGCCCGCCTCGTCCCCATCAGCCCCGCCCAACACGAAAAGATCCTGCGCGACATTTCCGAAAACAGATCGTTCGCGCCCGTTGTGGTGGCGGAAAATCTGAGTTGGGATGATTTTGCGCGCATCAATCTGCATCTGCCCTATCTGCCCGGCATCCAGCCCGATGTGGGCGAAACCCGCGCCTATCCCTTTGGCGATGCCTTTGCCCATGTCCTTGGCTATGTCGCCGCCGTGAACCCGGAAGAGAAAGCGGAGGATAAAGATCCGCTTCTGTCGCAACCCGGCTTTCGCATCGGCAAGCGCGGCATCGAAAAAACATTCGACAAAGACATTCGCGGCCGTCCCGGCATCACAAGGGTAGAAGTCAACGCCCATGGCCGCATCATCCGCGAATTAAGCCGCGAAGCCGCAACGCCCGGTGCAGATATTCATCTCACCATCGACCGCGACTTGCAGCAATTTGTCAGTACGTGCCTCGGCACCGAAAGCGCCGCCTGTGTCGTGATGGACACGCAAAACGGCGATGTCCTTGCACTGGAATCCTCGCCAGGCTTCGACCCCAATCTTTTCAATGTCGGTATCTCAACCGCCAAATGGCGTGAACTGACCACCAACGATCATTCGCCCTTGATGAA
>DATJDE010000215.1:0-3377 GCA_035497595.1 Rhizomicrobium sp.
TCGGCGCCCAGCATCGTCACAAAGGCGGCGTGCTCATCTTCCGTAAGGCGGGATTTTGGCAGGGTGATGTCATCCAGCCGGTGGGCCGGGGTGGCGAGCAGGCTGGGCATGCCCAGTTCGGCGGCAAGCCAGGTCCACAGCTCATCCTTGTTGGCAAGCTCGTTCGGCGCACTGGCCTGGCCCCAGCCATTCCAGCTCATGTTTTTGCGGTCCATCATCGTGTGACCTTACCCCCAAAATCTTTCAGCATCGCAAATTGAGCGCGGCGGGGAGGATTTCGAACGTCGCGGGCAGTTTGCCTGCGGTTTCCCCATCGGCTTCAATCAAAATCGGCACGCCATGGGTTTCGGCCACCGGGGCCGCCACCACTTTTCGTCCGTTCACTACCCGCACGGCGGCCAGTTTAACATGGTCGCCGGTATAGATGAGCTTCATGTTGCGCACCGCTTCCAGCTTCGGTGCACCGCCCATAATCACCACCTCGAACACACCGTCATCCGGCACGGCGCCGGGCGCAATGCGCATGCCGCCGCCGAAATACTGCCCATTGGCAATGGCGACGGTGGAGATGCGGTCGATCTCGTCATATTTGCCATCGATCCGCAGGCGCAAGGTGCGATCACGATAGCGCAACATGGCAAGCGCACTGTGAAAGCCGAAGGCAAAGGTGCCGCCGAACCATTTGGCGATGCGCGCCGAATTCACCGCTTCAACAATCACGCCCGAAAGGCCGAACGAGGCGACATTGATGAAATAGCGCGTCACCGGCAGGCCATCCTTGCTGAGACAGCAGATTTTCCCGACATCGGTGGATTTGATCGGCGCGGTTTTCAAACGGGCGAGCGCCGCTTGCGGCCCCGCCTCCAGCCCGAACGTCTTGCGGAAATCGCCGCCCGTGCCGCTGGTGACAAAGGCAAACACCGCATCGGGCGCGAGCGCGGTGCCATCGGCAGCGAAAAAGCCATTCACCGCTTCATTGATCGTGCCATCGCCGCCCACAGCGATGATTTCGCTGTGGCCATCGCTCAACGCACGGCGCACAAGCCCCGGCGCGTCGCCCTGCCGCGTGGTGAAGCCCACTTTGAGCGCCGGATAAATCTCGCGCAGACCGCGTTCAATCGCGGCCCAATCATGGCCCGTGCGGCCGCTGGCCGATCTCGGATTGACGATCGCGAAGGCGCTCATGCCTGTGCCACCACAAGGGCTTCAGCCACGCTTTCAATTTCACGGGTGCGGCGCTCCGTGTTCCAGTTTAGCTCTGCCGCCATAATGTCGGCGGTGCGGGCCAGCACGTCGGCAGACGGTTTGCCCAACTGACCGATGCCGGTGCGCCGCGTCACCACGTCAGACAAAGTGAGCGCCATTTCCTCGCGGATCGCGAACAGAACCTGCGCCCCGATATCGCCGGTGACGCCCAGCGGCTGCAACAGATCGGGCCGGTTGCCTGCCGCTGCGAGCATGGCGTCCAGCTGCGTACCATACAGCCGCGCCAGATGATCCACACCCTCAAGGTCCGGGTGCGCGCGTTTCTGTTCCGCGTGGAACGACAACACACTGTCGATCTCGCCGCCCGGCAGGCGGGTGGTTGCGGTGGAACAGGGGCGCATGGGTCCAAGCGCATCCCCCAGTTGATCCACAATCTTTTGCGCCAGATCGCGCGAGGTGGTCCACTTGCCGCCGATGGCGGAAGTGAGCCCTTCCACGCCATCTTCGCGGTGGTTGATCAGGGCGGCACGACGGCTGGCGCCATAGGTATCGCCATTGCCCTCATCCACCAGCGGGCGCAGGCCGGCATAAGAATGGATCACATCGGCGCGGTGCAGCTTGACTTCCGGCAGGTGGCTGTTGATGAAGGCGAGGAAATCCGCAATGTCCTGTTCGGTCACGTGCACCGTATCGGGATCGCCGGTAAAGGCGGTGTCGGTGGTGCCAAGAATGGTGCGGCCGCGCCAGGGCAGAATGAAAAAATGCCCGCCTTCCGCCGCCACGGTGAGCGCAGACTTTCGGCTGACCTGCGGCACGACAAGGTGGATGCCTTTGGAGCGCAAAATGCGATGGGCGGTTTTCTTGCCCAGCGCCGCATCGAGAAAAATATCGCTCCACGGGCCGGTGGCGACCAGCGTGCGTTTGGCACGCACATCAAAAGTGGCATCGCCAGCGCAATCGCGCACCTGCGCCCCTTCGATCTTTCCATCGCGGATCAGAAGGCTGGTTGCGGCTGCATAGTTGGCAATCACCGCGCCGTTTGCATCCGCATCGATCAAACATGCGAGCGCCAGACGTTCGGGCGAATACATCTGCGCGTCGTAATATTTGAACGCGCCGCTAAATCCTTCGCCCTCCAGCACCGGCTCCTCGGCCAGCGCCGTATCCCGCGACAGCCAGGAATGGCGCGGCAGGCGCTGGGCCGGATCGGCCAGCCAACTGCGATCGAACGACAGAATATCATAGAGCGTCAGCCCGGCGGCCAGAGTCAGCCGGTCCTTGCTGCTTGCATCATATTGCGGAATGACAAATGGCAAAGGCCGCACCAGATGCGGCGCGATGCGTTGCCAGATGCGCCGTTCGCGCAAGGATTCCCGCACCAGCCCAAGTTCGAAATTCTTCAGGTAGCGCAAACCGCCATGGATCAGCTTGGAATTATGGGCGCTGGTGGCGGATGCGAAATCGCCTTTTTCGATCAGTGCAACTTTTAGCCCGCGCGCCGCCGCATCGCGCGCGACCGCGGCCCCCGTAATGCCGCCCCCGACGATCAAAAGGTCGAAAATGTCCTGGCTCAGACGTTGAAGATGTCGCTGCATGGTCCCCTTTCCCCACGCTTTCCGGGCGGCGCGCTCTTGTCAATACCGATGCCCTGCCTGCTAGAGTTAGACAACCACAAAGGTCGGGAGTGCGCCATGCCACAGGTCAAAGCCAACGGTCTTGAATTTGAATATGAAAGTTTTGGCCGGGAAAGCGATCCGGTGATCATGCTGATTATGGGCTTTTCAGCCCAGATGACGATGTGGCCCGTGTCGTTGTGTCAGGGGCTGGCCGATCTGGGCTTTCGGGTCATTCGTTTCGACAATCGCGATATTGGAAAATCCACCCATCTGCTGAACAAAGGCGCGCCCAACCCGATGGAGGCGATGGCAAAAATCATGGCGGGGCAGCCTGTCAGCCTTGTCCCCTATCAGCTTGATGACATGGCCGATGATGTGGTGGGAATCATGGATGCGCTGGGGATTGAGCGGGCGCATATCGTCGGCGCCTCGATGGGCGGGATGATTGCGCAGCTTGTGGCGGCCAAACATGGGGCGCGGGCGAAAAGCCTTGTCTCCATCATGTCCACCACCGGGCGACGCGATCTGCCCCCTGCCCGGCCCGAAGCGATGGCC
>DATJDE010000216.1:0-4447 GCA_035497595.1 Rhizomicrobium sp.
GACCTGGCTCTTGATGTCGTCGCCGATCAGCGGCAGGCGCGCATCTTCAAAACGGCGGCGCCAATTGTCGTTGGAGGCAATGAACACCGGGATGCAGTTCACAAAGGCGCAACCCGCCTTCAGTGCTTCCTCGGCATAGAATTCGGTCGCCTTTTGCGAGCCCACCGGCAGATAGGACACCAGAACCTCGGTGCCGCTGCGCTTGAGGGTTTCGGCAACATTGACCGGCAGGGCCGTGCTTTCCGTGATCTGGGCGCCGGCATATTTGCCAAGGCCATCCAGCGTCGGGCCACGCATCACGGTCACATCGCCTTTTTTGGCGCGCGCAAAACGGTGGGTATTGTTCGGTTCGGCATAAATCGCCTCGGCGAGGTTGAGCCCCACCTTGGTCGAATTCACATCGAAGGCGCTCGTAAATTCAATGTCGTCGATATGGTATTTGCCAAGTCGGACATGCATCAGGCCAGCGACGGCCTCATTGTCACCGACGCCACGATAGTAGTCGACACCCTGGACCAGTGACGAGGCGCAATTGCCCACGCCGACGATCGCCACCCGGACTTTTTCGCTCATGTTCGATTAGGACTCTGACTGAGGCCGGAGATCACAAAAGTCATGCCGGCAAACATCCGCTGTAGGAGAAAAACCCGGGACAAATTCACCCCCGACTCATCAACACAGAGTAGTCCGGCACCTTCGCCAGGCAACTGTGTTCTGTTATTCGGCCCCACAGACATTGCGGTATACGCGACAGTTTCCTAAAGGGTCAACGGGATGCATGGTTTGCGGGACATTCCGTCGCCGATTTCATGAAGATTGCCCAGATTTGCCCCTACGACATGGATCGGCCCGGCGGTGTGCAGGCGCATATCCGCGATCTCGGAACCGCGCTCACCGGGCTTGGCCATGAGGTTGTGATTCTCGCGCCGCTGATAGGTGAGAAAGAGCCCGTCAGCCCCGCCACAGCCTTTAGCCCCGAAATTCACCGTCTGGGCCGGGCGCGGCGCATCGGCTTCGGCGGCACCGCTTATGAAATCAGCATTGCGCTGGGCGCAGAGGAGCAGCGCTTGCGCGCCCTTGTCGAAAACGGGCATTTCGACGTGATCCACTATCATACGATGTGGACCCCGCTGCTGCCGTTTCAGGTGTTCCGCCACTCTAAAACCGCCAATATTGCGACGTTTCACGATACACCCGCCCCAAATTGGGAAGGCCGCATCCTCGCCCATGCTTTTCGGCTGATGAGTCGGGTGTTGTTGCCACGGCTCGATGGCGTGATCACACCGTCTGAGGCCCCGCAGGGGCATCTGGCCAAAGTGGGGCCGCCGGTTACCATCCTGCCGCCCTGCACCGATCTCGCCCGCTTCGCGAAGGCGCCCAATACCCGGCGCCCCCAATTTGCCGACGGGCGACTCAACATCCTTTTTCTGGGGCGGTTGGAGCTGCGCAAAGGGGCCGCTCTGCTGCTGGAGGCCTATCGCAAACTCGCCACCAGCGGGTTGGATTTGCGCCTTCTCATTGCAGGCACGGGCGAGCTGGAGGGTGAATTGCGTGCTTTTGCCGCGGCACACCAGCTCCCCCATGTCGAGTTTCTGGGCAGCTTCTCGGATGCGCAGGCGCCGCAGCTTTATGCCGATTGCGACATTTTCTGCGCGCCAGCCCCTTACGGCGAAAGCTTCGGCATCGTCCTTGCGGAGGCGATGGCCAGCGGCAAGCCGGTGGTTGCCGCCGCCAATGCCGGATACCGTTCGCTGCTGACGGGGCAGGGGGCCGCTTTTCTGACGCCACCGGGAGATAGTAATGCGCTGGCCGAGGCGCTGCGCACCCTGGCGAGCGATGCTCAGTTGCGCGCACAACTGGGCGCGTGGGGCCGTGTCCATGCGATGACCTACGATGTGCGTACCGTCGCGCCGAAATTTGTGGCGCTCTATGAAGAGGCCATCGCGCACTTCAAAGCTCGAACGGCGATTTGATTGGATAACGCTCTTCGAGAAAACGCCTGATGCGCGCCTCGGCGTTGGAATTGGGTTCAGCGCCGAAATTGTCGTTGAGGCAAAGCGTTTTCGGGCGCAGCAGGGCAAGCTGCGCCAGTTTCCAGCCTATATAGATCGCATAGTCTTCCAGCGGGAAATAAAAGGTCTCGCGATAGGTTTGCCAGGTCGAGACTGGAACAGCGCGCTGCGTGCCCAGCAGAAAATGCGGGTAAAGATAATCCGGCACCACATTATGGCTGGCGCGAAAGCGGCTTTGGCGTGTGTGCGCAAAGGCCTCTGGCCAGCGCGCGATCATCTGCGCCCACCAGTCGCGATCAATCAGCAGCGGGGCATGGGTGAAGGTGGGGCGCGCATGGGCGTCAAATGCGGCGTTCAGCAGGAAGTTGGAATAGGCCAGCGAAGCATCCCAGCGCGACAGGTTTTCAGCGTCGCGCACTGCCGCATCGGGCGTGTGGCGCAAGCGCTGAAAAACCCGCAAGCGTCCCTTGTCATCCGCAAAATCGCCGAGTGTGACCGGCGCGGACAACAGCACATCATCATCGAATTGCAGGAAGCGCCGCGACAGTCCGGGGATGTGGTGCAGAGCGGACTGGATGGCGAAGGAGTTGAAGGTCGGCAAATCCGCTGCATCCATGATCGCATCGTGATGGATGACAGTCAGCCCCGGGGTTTGCGCGGCGAGCCAGCGCGGTCTCTGCGGCGCACAGGCGACAATGTAGATATGGCGCAGCCAGGGCGCATATTGGCGCAGCGAGCGCAGGCTGTATTTCAGCGTGTCGAGATTATCCCGCGTGCGGTTGACGCTTTTGTCCTGGGTAACTGTGGCGTAGCGGCTTAAGAGATCGAGGTAACCGGGGAAGCTGTCATCCACCCACATATAAACGGCATCAATCGGCTCGCCGTCAGACATCCCCGCATCCGATGACCGTGCGGATTGCCTTTACAAGCTGCCTGTTTTCGTCCGGTGTGCGCGCGGCGATGCGCACATAGTGGCCGCCTTCGCGCATGGTCTTTTCGCTGCAATCCTTGATCAACATATTATGCTCGGCAAAGAGGCGCGAAACGAGGTCGGGTGCACCCATGCTGTCCGGCAACCGCCAGAACACAAAATTGGCTTGCGGTGCAATCGCATGTCCGCCGGGAATGGCGGCCAGCAATGCATACAGCTCCAGCGTATCAGCGCGCACCTGGCGGCAGCTTTGCGCAAACTCGGCGCGATAGCGCGGCAGAAGGCGCAGGAAGGATTCCGCAAAACCGTTGATGTTCCAGATCGGCAAGGCCCGCCGGGCCGTGTTCACGATGGACGCATTGTCGGTGTATAAAAGGCCCAGCCGCAGACCTGCAATGCCATAGACCTTGCTCAGGCTCTTGATGATGACGAGATTGCGCCGCGTCGGCACCTGATCCATCAGCGAATAGTCGGCCGGGTTCTCAGTGAACTCGATAAAGGATTCATCGAGGATCATCAGCGCGCCAAGGTTCTCAAGCTGCGACAGCAGCTTCAAAAGCTTTTCGCGCGGCACCGCCCGCGCTGTCGGATTGTTGGGCGACACGATAATCGCCATATGCGCCCGGCCAGCCCGCATTTTGGCGACAAAGGCCTCTATATCAAGGTCGAAATGCGGCGGCTTCAATTCCACCTTCACCAGATTGGCCGCGCCCACCGCCTGCTCATATTCGTTGAACGACGGCACCGAAATCGCGGCCGTGGCATTGCCCTGTCCGCAAACAACCTTGATCAGTTCGGATGCGCCATTGGCGACCACCAGCCGTTCCGGCAGCAGATCGAACGCCGTGCCCGCAGCCCGCGCCAGCGATTTTTGCCCCGCCGGATATTCCTTGGCGACGATCTCGAAATCCGCCGTCATCCGTTTCAGGAAATCGGCGGTCGGAAAATAGGGGTTATAGATATAAGCGTGGTCCACCACGCCATAGCGCCAATAGCTGCCATACTCACCGGCCAGAAATGTCTTGCGCTCTTCGGCAGGGAGAAATTTATATTCGGCAATGCCGCGGTCGAGATGATCGTCCACTTCGTACCAATCCATATCTGTGCAGTCGAGCGCAGCGAGCTTGTGCTCATTACGCGCGATCATGTCTTTCAACAACAGCTCATAATAATCATTGACGCGCCCGGCCGTCACCGCCGCATCGAGCAGCGGCACGAATTCGTCCTGCAGATAGGCCGCGCCAAAGCGGTAGATATTCACCGTCTTGAACGCCGCCGCATAATCGAAGTCCGGCCCCTGTTCCTTGCCTTCGATCAGCGCGGTGACAAAACCTTGCCCATCCGTCCTGACCACCGCGCCATCCATGCCGCGCGCGAACAGCGCCGTGGCCGCCACGTTTTGCGCAGGCGCATCCTGCAATGCGGGCAGCAGCTTGCCGTCGAAAAAGATATCCGCCTCAACCAGCAGAATGTTTTCGTTCAAGTCGTCCCGTGCAAGCCACAG
>DATJDE010000217.1:0-3280 GCA_035497595.1 Rhizomicrobium sp.
GGCTGAGCTCGCTCACCACATCGCCCAGCGCCAGCACGCGCGGTTGCAGGGTTTGCTTGCGCGAGAAAGCGAGAAGCTGGCCCACCAGCGTTGCCGCGCGCAGGGCGTTCTGATGCACCTCGTTGATTTCGGTGAAGGAGGGATCGCCTGCCGGGTGGCGCATCAGGAGGAATTCGCAATTGCCGATGATGACGGTGAGCAGGTTGTTGAAATCATGCGCCACGCCGCCCGCAAGCTGGCCGACCGCCTGCATCTTTTGCGACTGGGCGAATTTCAGCTCCAGCAATTTTTGTTCGGAGACATCGACGAGATAGAGCAGCACGAAACGGATGTCGCCGCTGGCGAAGGGGCTGGCATAGAGTTCGGCAACCCGCTCCGGCCTGCCTGCGGCACGCAAGTCGATCGGCCCTGCGCTGGCGGTGCTGCCTTTGGCGATGAGATCGTTCAGCGCCAGCCGATCCTGCGGCTGGATCAGATCGCCGAGCAGGCGGCTGGTGCCTTGCCCCGGCAGGTCGAAAAAATCGGCGAAGGCGCGGTTGGCTTCGAAAATCTTGGCGTTTTCATCGGCCAGCGCGACGCCGACGGGGGCATCGCGAAACAGCGACGGGACAGGGCTGGGCGCGGGCTTTGCGGGCGCGGGGCTGGGTGCTGGGCCGGGTGCTGTGGGATCGAGGCGGGGGGCGAACCACCAGGCCGCTTCCCCCTTGCCCAGCGGGCGCACGGCGGCGGCCAGTTGCTGGCCGTTTTCCAGCGTCACGGTTTCTTCGCGCGCCTGACCTTCGGTGGCGCTGCGGGCGAGGCGATAGAGGCCACTGGAGGATGGGCCACTGGAGGATTGGCCATTGGCGGATGAATCGCCCCCAAGCGCCAGTTCGGGGGGCGGCGGGATTTCGCCTTCGGTGATACGGGCGAGTTTGCGATAGGCCCCATTGCAATCGAGCACCGCGCCGTCGCGTCCGGTGACGACCCAGGCGATATGGGCCTGGGCTGCTGCCAACGCCAGACGTTCGGCATCGAGCAGCCGGTCGCTGGCGCGTGGCCAGACGGCATAGAGAAAGGCGAGCGAAACCGCGCCAATGCCGCCCAGCAGCGCAAAGCCTGCCCAGCGGGACAATTCGGGCGCGCCGACCGCAAGACCGGCCGAAGCCAGCGCGATGAGGACAAGGCCAAGCGCCGGCCAGCGCCAGCCGCCTGTGGGAAGGCCATAGCTTGGCCGCGAAGGAGAGGGACTCAGTGCCATGTGAGTCTTTTACCTGTCCCGTTGCGGGAGGTCGAAACTTGCTCGCGGCTTGCGCGTGCCGGGGAAGGTGGCGGGTGATGTTGTCAGGCTACTTGCCCCTGCCCCCTCCTGCCGCTGCGCGGTGTCCTCCCCTCCGTGAAGGACGGGGGGATTCGGTATTAGGCCGTAGGCTCATAAGCTCGGAGCCACAGCCGCATCGAGGCGAGTTGGATCATGGCGAGGAAGTTGGCGGCGAGCTTGTTCGAGAAGAAGCGCTCGATCAGGTTGCGCGCGCGGTAGAGGCGCTTGCCTTGCCGTTGTAACCATCACGCTACATATTCACCATGATTCAAATGGCTCGAGAGAGAAAGGCAATGCGGACATCACTCTACAATCTCAGCGTGCCAACCTTCCTGCAAACCGTAAGATCCGCCGGAGGCTTTCTCGACCGTGCGGCCAGCCATTTTTCAAACACCGGTGTCGATCCCGATAATTTCGTGAACACCCGCCTCTTCGACGACATGGCGCCATTTCATTTTCAGATCGAAGCGGCATGCCATCATTCCGTGTGGGGGGTGGAGGCTCTCAAGACCGGCGCGTTCACGCCTCCCGCCTTGGTCGGACCTGTTCCTTTCGCTGACCTACAGGCGATGATCGGCAAGGCAGCAACGGCGCTGGAGGCGTTCGTCCCCGAAGAGATTAACGACTGCGCGGGCAAGCACCTAGACCTCCAGATCGGCCCGCGACGGCTTGCTTTCACGTCGGAGATCTTCATTCTCTCTTTCTCTCTGCCAAACTTCCATTTCCACGCCGTCACCGCATACAACATCCTGCGCTCGCGCGGCGTGCCGCTCGGTAAACGTGATTACGAGGGTCGGCTGCGCACCAGTTCATTCTGAGCCGAAATTTGGTCTCCAGCAAAAGGCCCGTTGCCACTCGAACAACGCGACCACCCGCCTTTTATGAGTTCACGGCCTAGGTCGTGGACTCATAATTTCTAGTCCAGAGCCGGGTTGATGCCAGGACGACGCTGGCGAGGAAGTTGCGGGCGAGCTTATCGAAGCGTGTTGCGACCCGTCTGAAGTGCTTGAGCTTGCAGAAGAAGCGCTCGACGAGATTGCGCTGGCGGTAGATACGCCGGTCGATGGAGCGATGCACGAGACGCTGGCTGGTCGAAGGGATGTGGGCTTTGGCGCCGCTGGCTCTGATCAGGTCGAGCAGCGCATTGGCGTCATAGCCGCGATCGGCGACGACGTGACGGCATTTGAGGCCGGCAAGCAGGAGAGGTGCAGCGCGCAGGTCGTGGTCTTGTCCGGCCGTCAGCACCAGACGCACCGGCAGGCCGTTCTCATCGACCAAGGCGTTGATCTTAGTGCTCAGTCCTCCACGAGAACGGCCGATGGCGTGATCCTGGCCCCCTTTTTTCCACCGGCGGCGTGCTGGTGTGCGCGGATGATGGAACTGTCGATGAAGGCCATCGAATGTGGCGACTTGGCCGCCAAGGTCTCAAATATCTGTACCCAAACCCCCGCCTTGGCCCAGCGATTGAAGCGGTTATAGACCGTTGTGTAAGGGCCAAAACACTCAGGCAGATCGCGCCATGGCGAGCCCGTGCGCAGGACATAGAAGATGCCGTTCAACACCCGCCGGTCGTTCACCCGCGCCACGCCACGCGGCTTGTCCGGCAGCAACGGCTTGATCAGCGCCCATTCCGCATCGCTCAGGTCGAAACGTGCCATCTCATCCTCCCGATGGGGCAGAATGAATCACTGTTCGCCTAAAAGCGGAATCCTTTTATGAGTACAGAACCTAGTGGGTATCACCGTTGCCAAAATGCCTACTTCCGCGCGGTGCCGCCTAGCTTCGAAACAGCAGTCGATGCAGCTTGCCCCAACATCTCGGTTAGCTCATTTTCAAATTCCCGGGTAACGTCATCATGTCCACTCCGGGCATGGCCGATTTCATGCAGTAGCACGCCTGCAAACGCGCTTAACGATCTCAACTGATCCCGCTTGATAACAATGCTAGCTGTCTCCGGATCCCACAATCCAGCGGCGTCGG
>DATJDE010000218.1:0-2357 GCA_035497595.1 Rhizomicrobium sp.
GTCGCCTGCACCCTGGCCGCTGAATATCCAGGAAAATGCCGTCATGGAATTGATGAAAACGTAATAATCTTCGACTGTTTCGTAATGCATGTAATTGCCGCCCACGCTGAAATTGAATGGGCCGGAGAAGCTGGAAGCGAGGCGGAATTCCTGGTTTGCCTGCCAGGAATGTTGCCGGACGAGATCTTCGGCCAGCAGCCTGTCACTGCATCCCAATTGAGGGTCGCAGATGAAGGTGGTTTGGGTTTCGGGATTCCATTCGAACATGCCTTGGGCGCTGCCCACCTCATTGCCGCCCGTGATATGGCGGAAGATACCCGAATTGGAGGCGAAGCGGTTGTAATCGCCTGTGGACCACAGGAAATCGTTGCTGAAACCGGTGTCCGACGTGAATGTCAGCGAAGGCGTGACTTTATAGACGTTGTTCCACTGCACCGTATCGCTCTTGGCCTTGTAGACGGGCGTGAGCTGGGTATCGATTTCGCGCAGGTTTGTGGACTGGCGTGTATCGGCATAGGGCAGGACACCGCTTCTGAAAGTGCTGAGCACAAAATAGTAGGGCAGCGAATTGGGATCGGGCACGCCATAGGCGCCATCGTCATAGAGCGAGCCCATTTGGCAGCCCTGGCTCAAATAGGAGTTCAAGCCGCCGAAAAGACCGGTGGACCCAGGTATGTTGGCGGTCGATTGTCCGCCAACCTGTGTCGGTGTGGGCGCGGTATGACACAACTGCTTGTTGCTGCGCATACGATCGTCGTCTTCGGAGAAATGTTCCCAGATGAGATGGGACTGGAACGCCTCTGACGGTTTCCAGCCGAGTGTGGCGCGGCCCGACCACAGATTGCGGCCATCCACATTGTCGTCCGTGATGCGGTTCTTGGTGTAGCCGTCGCGCTTGGTCCATTCACCCGCCAGGCGCAATGCCAGCCGGTCATCGACGATCGGCAGGTTGATCATGCCCTCGAAGCGTTTCTGTTTGAAATTGCCGAGTTCGGCGGACGCCATGGCCTCGAACTGGTCGGTTGGCTTTGCGGATGTGATATTGACCACACCGGCGGTCGCGTTGCGGCCATAGAGCGTGCCTTGCGGGCCGCGCAGCACCTGGACTTGCGCGACGTCGAAGAATTCCTGTTCGAAAAAGTGATTGCGGATAAAGGGCTGGTCATTAAACGCAACTGCCACCGCCGGATCTGTTGTGACCGAGATGGCCTGTGTGCCGATGCCGCGCAGCTGAATGCTGTAACCGCTGAAATTGGTTTTGGTGAAGGTCATATTGGGGACCTGTTTGATCAGGTCCGGGCCGCCATTGGTCTGACTGGCGGTGAGCTGTTCCTGGCTCAGCGCCGTGATCGAGATCGGGATGGACTGCACATCGCCGCCGCCCAGTTTGGACGAGGTGACCGTGACCGTTTCCACCGCATGCGGTGTGGCGGCTGTGGCTTGCGCGATCTGGAAGGATTGCAGTTCACTGTGTTGATCGCGAGTGATGGTGACGGCGCCGGTCGCCCTGCGCGACATCACAAAGCCGGTGCCGCTGAGCAGGCGGCTCAACGCTTCATCGCTATCCAGCGCGCCGCGCACGCCGCTGGTGCGCACACCGCGCACCGCATCGCCGCTGACGATCAGCGAGACGCCCGATTGTTCGGTATAGGCGTTGAGCGCACTGGCCAGATCGCCCGGCGCAATGTTGAAGCTGGCAGCAAAAGCGCTGGATACCGCGGCGATGGCGCAGGCCGTTCCCAGAAAGACGGCTTTAAGGCAGCTGGTGTTTTTCATGTTCCCCCTCTTGGCGGCAAGTGCCGCAAAATTGATGACGCGGTTCAGCGTGTGATGGTGACGGTTGTTGCGGAATTGCGGATCTTGAGCCCGAAGATGGCCTGCGCCGCATCGGTGAAGGCGGTGACATCGTTCGACGGGAAGGTGCCGACAATGGTGAGTTTGGCGGATGCTGAATCGGCGATGACGATTTTGCGCGTGTTGTAGCGATTGAATTCGGCAGCCGCGTCCGCCAGCGTGGCGAACTTGAAGACCAGCACGCCCTGCCGCCAGGCCATGGCATCGGCCAATGTTTTAGTAGACTGCGGCGTCACCGAAATGGCGGTGGCGGTGGCGATGGCGACATCGCCGGGCGTGAGAACAGCCGGTTCCTGACTTGGGTCTTGCGGCGAATCTATTTGGGCGCGCCCCGCGACGAGCGCCACTTCGAGCCGTTTGTCATCGGCCTTCACCAGAAACTCGGTGCCCAGATCGACCACACGCCGCCCCTTGGCCATCACCACAAAGGGCCGGGCGCTATCATGGGCGATGCGGAAATAGGCTTCGCCGTAATCCAGCCACGCCATGCGCGGGCGCGGGCC
>DATJDE010000219.1:0-17407 GCA_035497595.1 Rhizomicrobium sp.
CAGAATTGGGAGATGGGGCACCTCCCCCTTTCTTTGAGGACTGGATATGGGCGGGCAGCGGCCCCCCCAACCCGAAAAATTCTTTGAATTTTTCGATGTCGGCACGCTGTCGCTACCTCCACCCACAAGGGGGAGGTTAAGGCGTTTTTTGGGCTCTTAGTTTGGACCAGTAGTCCAGGCGTTTGGTGATTTCGCGTTCGAAGCCGGTTTCTTTTGGTTCGTAGAGTTTTTGGCGGTCCATTTCGTCCGGGAAATAGTTTTGGCCGGAGAAGGCGCCTTCGGTTTCGTGGTCGTATTGGTAGCCCTGGCCGTAGCCGAGATTTTTCATCAGCTTTGTTGGCGCGTTGAGGATGTGGGCGGGGGGCATCAGCGAGCCGTGTTCGCTGGCGGCGCGTTTGGCGGCGCTCATGGCTTTGTAGACGGCGTTGGATTTGGGGGCGGTGGCCAGGTAGAGCACGCATTGGACGAGTGCGATTTCACCTTCGGGCGAGCCTAGAAAATCGTAGACATCTTTGGCGGCGAGGGCTTGCACGACGGCTTGCGGATCGGCGAGGCCGATGTCTTCTATCGCGGCGCGCACCAGGCGGCGGGCGATGTAGAGTGGTTGTTCGCCGCCTGCGAGCATGCGTGCCATCCAATAGAGCGCGGCATCGGGATCGGAGCCGCGGATGGATTTGTGGAGCGCGGAGATCAGGTTGAAATGTTCTTCGCGCGATTTGTCGTAGATTGGGGCGCGGCGTTGTATGGCGGCGACGAGGGCCGCTGAATCGAGCGGCTTCACCGTTTTGATGGCGGCGAGTTCTTCTGCGAGGTTGAGCATGTAGCGGCCATCGCCATCGGCCATGGCGCGCAAACTGGCGCGCGCGTCTTCGGTGAGGGGGAACGGTTCGCCGTAATGTTTTTCGGCGCGTTCGAGCAGTGCTTCGAGTGCTGCATCATCGAGGCGGCGCAGCACCATGACTTGCGCGCGGGAGAGCAGCGCGCCGTTGAGCTCGAAAGACGGGTTCTCGGTGGTGGCACCGACCAGCACCACGGTTCCGTCTTCCATCACGGGGAGGAAACTGTCTTGCTGGCTGCGGTTGAAGCGGTGGATTTCGTCCACGAACAGCAGTGTGCCCTGCCCCATGCGCCTGCGCAGGCGCGCGGCGTCGAAGGCTTTTTTTAAATCCGCGACGCCGGAGAAGACAGCGGAGAGTTGTTCGAAATGCAGTTTGAAGGCCGATGACAGCAGGCGCGCGGTGGTGGTTTTGCCGGTGCCGGGCGGGCCCCAGAGGATCATCGATTGGGCGCGGGTTTGCGCGATCATGCGGCCTATCGGGCCGTCCGGCGCCAGCAGATGATCCTGGCCCACGACATCGGCAAGGCTTGTGGGGCGCAGGCGGTCTGCCAGTGGGCGCGGGGCATCATCGGGCACGCCTGCGGTTTGGAAAAGATCGGTCATGGCTAAGTGTACACGGGGTTTGCGCTGGGGAGATAGGGGACGGGCTATGCCCTGACTTTGCGCAACAGGGCCGGGGCCGCGAACGCCATGGCCAGAACGCAGCCTGAAATGATCCCCACTGTGAGATCTTCAATCAACGTCAGGCCGAAGGTTGCGAGCAGCACTGCAGCCCCGCGCCAGTTTTTAAGCAGCTGAACGAACGCTGTCTTTTCCGCCATGTTCCAGCACACCACCACGAGGACGGCGGCGAGTGCGCAGAGCGGCACGTAAGCGGCGAGCGGTGCGGCGACGAGCAGGAACAGCAACAAAATGCCTGCGTGCATGATGCCGGACAGTGGGCTGCGCGCACCGGCGCGGATGTTGGTGGCGGTGCGGGCGATGGTGCCGGTGACGCTGATGCCGCCGAAAAATGCGGAGGCGACATTGGCGAAACCTTGCGCCACCAGTTCCATGTTCGGGCGATGTTTGCGCGCGGTCATGCCGTCGGCGACCTTGGCCGAGAGCAGGCTTTCGACGCCGCCGAGCAGCGTGAACGACAGCGCGGCTGGCAGGATGTTCCAAAACAGATCGCGCGAGAACGGCGGCAGGTGCGGCATGGGCAGGCCGCCGGGCAGCGCGCCGAAGCGTTCGCCAATTGTTTGAACGGGAAACGGCAGCAGCGCCGCACACGCTGATGCGGCAACCACCGCGATCAACATGCCGGGCCAGGTGGGGCGCGTGCGTTCGAGTGCGAAGATCAGCGCCACTGCCGCGCAGCCGATGCCGAGCGCAGCCCAGTTGAGGGTGGGAAGTGCAGTTGCCAGCGCGGCCAGTTTGGGCAGCAGGTGGCCTGGTTCTGCGCCGCTGAGCGTGAGGCCGCCGAGGTCTTTGAGCTGGCTTGCCAGAATGGTGATGGCGATACCGCAGGTGAAGCCGACCGTGACCGCATGGGGGATGTGCCGGATCAGCGAGCCCAGGCGCAACATGCCGCCGAGCATCAGCAGCAGGCCGGACACCGCGACTGTCAGCAACAGCCCTTCAACGCCGTATTGGGCGACTGTTGCGGCGACGAGAACGATGAAGGCCCCCGCGGGGCCGCCGATCTGGTAGCGGCTTCCACCCAATGCGGACACAAGGAAGCCGCCGATGACGGCGGTGGTGATGCCGCGTTCGGGACTGACGCCGGAGGCGACTGCGATGGCCATGGAGAGCGGCAAGGCCACGATGGCGACGGTGATGGCGGCGACCAGATCGTGCCGAAACGCATCGACGCTGTAGCCCTCGCGAAGGGTGGTCAGCAGCTTCGGTTTATAGAGATGCGATGTGGAGGAGCCATCGGGCATGGACTGGGTGCTTTACCCCCGCACGCTGAGTTGCATCTGGCGGCCATCGCGGATCACGATCATGTTCCATTGACCTTGCGCTGCTTCGAGGGCGCGGGTGAGATCGGCCACGCGATTGATTTTGGTGCCGTTCACCATCATCACGATATCGCCGCGCTGGAAGCCGTAATTCTCCGACGGGGTGCCTGCTGTTGTAGCGCTGACGACGACGCCTTTCGCACTATCATCCAGGCCGAAATTTTCGACTGTGGCGGGGGAAAGGTTTTCGATTTTTGCACCCGTCATCGGGTTGCGGCCTGCGATGGACGTTGTCTGGCGCGGCGGGTCTTCGGGAGCGAGGGTGAGTTTGGCATCGACGTCGCGTTTCTTGCCGTTGGAATAGACGTGCAGCTTCACCACATCGCCCGCTTTGTGGGTGGCGATGCGGTAGTTCAGCGATTGCATATCGTCCACCGATGTTCCGTTTACGGATAATATGACATCGCCGGTTTTGAGGCCTGCTTTGCCAGCGGCGCCGTGGGCGTTGACGCTTTTCAGCAGCACGCCGCCGGGGCGCGGCAGGCCGATGCTGCTGGCGATGGAGGGCGTGACGGGTTGGCCGCTGGCGCCGACCCATGGCAGTTTGGCGCCGCCGCTGCTGCCTTCCAGCACACGGCGCACGAGGTTTGACGGGATGGCGAAACCGATGCCGGCATATTGGCCGGTGCGCGAGACGATGGCGGTGTTGATGCCTGCAAGGCGGCCATCCATCGTGACCAATGCGCCGCCGGAATTGCCGGGATTCACGGCCGCGTCGGTTTGAATGAAAAACTGATAGTCGTTGGCGCCTGCGGCGGTGCGCGACAGCGCGGAGATGATGCCCATGGTGACGGTTTGGCCGACGCCAAACGGATCGCCGATGGCGAGCGCGATATCGCCGACATTCAGTCTGTCGCTATCACCAAAGGGGATGGTGGGGAGTTTTTCGCCTTTCACGTCGATCTTGAGCACGGCGAGATCGGTGCGCGGATCGGCGTGGACGAGTTTGGCTTTGAATTCGCGCTTGTCGGCCAGCACGACCACGATGTTCTGGCCGCCCTGCACGACATGGTTGTTGGTGATGATGGTGCCATCGGGGCGCACGATGACGCCGGAGCCGAGCGATTGTTGCACGCGCTGGCGCATTTCAGGCGAGACGCCGAAGAAGCGCTGGAACATGGGATCGTTGAACAGCGGATTGACCTGCGCCTGCACGACGGTGCGCGTGTAGACATTCACCACGGCGGGGGCGACGCGCTTCACCACCGGGGCGAAGGTCATCTGCACCTGCATCAGGGATTGCGGCACGGCGGGCTTGGCTGCGGGTTTGAGCGCGGGAGGCGCTGCCACTGCGGGTGCTGCCAGAAGGCTGAGGCCAAGGCAAAGGCCAGAACAAAGGGACACCAGGTGGTTCAACCGCTGCATCAATAAGCTCCCGGGTTTGTTCGCGTGGGCAGTAACTATCGCCTTTTCTCCAGATATGAAAAAGGGCGGCTTTGGGCCGCCCTCATCCAATCTTTTGCGTCAACACAAAACCTAGTCTTCGGTTTCGGTCTCGTCGATCTCTACCGGGCCGGAATCTTTGCCCTTGGCTTCGAGATCGCGGTCGATGAATTCGATGAAAGCCATGGCGGCGTTGTCGCCGTGGCGGAAGCCGGCCTTCAGCACGCGGGTGTAACCGCCGGGGCGGCTGACGTAACGCGGGCCGATGATATCAAACAGCTTCTTCACTTGCGTTTCGTCGCGCAGCTGCGACATCGCCAGGCGGCGGGCATGCAGGTTGTTGCGGCGGGACAGGGTGACCAGCTTTTCGACGAACGGGCGAAGTTCTTTCGCTTTTGGCAGCGTCGTCTTGATCTGTTCGTGCTTGATCAACGCGGCAGCCATGTTCGCGAACATGGCTGTGCGGTGCGAAGCGGTTTTGCCGAGTTTACGGCCTTGGTTGCGATGGCGCATGGCACAGGTTTCTCATCATATGATCCAAACGCCTCGGCAAGCTCAGCATCAGGATCGGAATTATGTTTTCACCCGCGAAGATCGCGGGTGAAAACGAAAAGGTCAGTACTGGTCCTCGTACCGCTTGGCGAGGTCTTCGATATTCTCCGGCGGCCAGCCCGGCACTTCCATGCCGAGATGCAGGCCCATTTCGGCGAGCACCGCTTTGATCTCGTTCAACGACTTGCGACCAAAGTTCGGAGTGCGCAGCATTTCGCCTTCGGACTTTTGAATGAGGTCGCCGATATAGACGATGTTGTCGTTCTTCAGGCAGTTGGCCGACCGCACCGACAGTTCCAGCTCGTCCACCTTTTTCAGGAGAACCGGGTTGAAGGCGAGATCGGGCTTGGTCTCTTCGGCGACGCGCTCACGCGGTTCTTCGAAGTTGATGAAGACCTGAAGCTGGTCCTGCAGGATGCGCGCGGCATAGGCGACCGCGTTATCCGGCGTGACGGCGCCGTTGGTTTCCACGGTGAGGGTCAGCTTGTCGTAGTCGAGAATCTGACCTTCGCGTGTGTTTTCAACCTTGTAAGAGACTTTCTTCACAGGCGAGAACAGGCTGTCCACCGGGATCAGGCCGATCGGCGCATCTTCCGGGCGGTTGCGATCGGCGGGGACGTAGCCCTTGCCGGACGCCACGACCAGTTCCATGCGGAATTCGACTTTTTCGTCGATGGTGCAGAGCACGAGATCGGGGTTGAGGATTTCAACGTCCGAGGTCTGCGCAATCTGGCCGGCTTTCACTTCGCCGGGGCCCTGGGCTTTCAGCGTCAGGCGCTTGGGGCCATCGGCGTGGCTGCGCAGCGCGATCTGCTTCACGTTGAGCACGATGTCGGTCACGTCTTCGCGAACGCCCGCGATGGACGAGAACTCGTGCAGCACGCCTTCGATCTGGATCGAGGTGACGGCGGCGCCTTGCAGCGACGACAGCAGCACACGGCGCAGCGCGTTGCCCAGCGTCAGGCCGAAACCGCGTTCCAGCGGTTCTGCCGTGATCGCGGCGACGCGACCAGCTTCAAGACCGCTTTCGACCTTGAGCTTTTGCGGCTTGATCAGTTCTTGCCAGTTTTTCTGAAACATTTTTTCCTCATCGTTTCCCGGACGTGTCGGATCACGCCCTTTCCGTTCGACGGGTTAAACTCATCCGATAAGCGAATTAGACGCGGCGGCGCTTCGGCGGTTTGCAGCCATTGTGCGGGATCGGAGTCACATCGCGAATGGACGTGACGGTGAGGCCCACTGCCTGGAGCGCGCGCAAAGCCGATTCACGGCCCGAACCCGGACCCGAGACTTCGACTTCCAATGTGCGCATGCCGTGATCGACAGCCTTCTTGCCCGCATCTTCAGCCGCCACTTGAGCTGCATAAGGGGTCGATTTGCGCGAACCCTTGAAGCCCATCATGCCAGCACTCGACCAGGAAATGGCGTTGCCCGCCTGATCGGTGATGGTGATGATCGTGTTGTTGAAGGTCGCCGCGACATGGGCCACGCCCACCACGATGTTCTTCTTTTCTTTCTTGCGCGGACGCGCTGCCGGTTTGGCCATACTACTTGGTCACTTTCTTCTTGCCGGCGATGGCCTTTGCAGGGCCTTTGCGGGTGCGAGCATTGGTGTGGGTGCGCTGACCGCGGACCGGCAGACCCTTGCGATGACGCAGGCCCCGGTAGCAGCCAAGATCCATCAGCCGCTTGATGTTCATCGCCACTTCGCGGCGCAGATCACCTTCGACCAAATAGTCGCGGTCGATCGTCTCGCGAATCTGAATCACCTCGGAATCCGACAGGTCGGAAACGCGGCGGTCAGGGCCGATGCCGACCTTTTCGCAAATATCCGTGGCGTGTTTAGCGCCGATTCCATGGATATAGCGCAGCGCGATGGAGACGCGCTTTTGAGTGGGAATATTGACGCCAGCGATACGCGCCACGAGATTATCCTTTCCAAGCTCTTGAAATTCTTTGCCTTTGTAGTGCCACTGGACACCGAGCCCGACTCTCGTAGGACCTAAAACATTGAATCTTCAGGGCTTAAATTGCCGCGAGGGCGCGGATTATAGAAATTGCCACGCCTGCGTCAACTGCCCAAGTTAAGGCGGCCTGATCCCCTTTCGGGAACCGGGAAACCCACAATACCATCCCACACCATTTGAAGATCGCAGAACGATAGCGTTCCTATAAGGTTGTTGACGATTCAAAGCCACCCCTACGATGAGTTTACTCATGGGCGCCCTTGCGGCCCGCATTTCGGGCCTTTGACGTGCGTAACAAGGCCGAAATCGACCTGGCGCAGGAAGCGGGGTTCAGCCTGGGGCGGCTGGATGTGCGCCCCTCGTTGCGGGAAATCCGGGTTGGCGGGCGAATCGAGACGGTCGAACCGCGGGTCATGCAGGTGCTGGTGGCGCTGGTCCGGGCCGATGGGGCGGTGGTTTCCCGCGACCAGTTGATCAACTGCTGCTGGGGCGGGCGAATCGTCGGGGAAGACGCCATCAACCGCTGCATCGCCAAAGTGCGTAAAGTGGCCGAGCTGGACGGCAATGGCTCGTTCGCCGTCGAGACCGTGGCCCGGGTGGGCTATCGGCTGGCGCCGGTGACACCCCCGGCCATCATGGGCAGCCCTGCGCCGCCCGAAGATGCGGGGCGGGACTTGCCCCGGGCTCTGGCGCTGGCAGCGGTGCCGGGGGTGCCCCTGCCCCGCCGCGCCCCGGCTGCCCGACGTATTGCCTGGGCGGGGCTGGTGCTTCTAGTGGGGACGGCGGGCGCGCTGGCGGCCTGGCAGATATGGCCGCGCCCAGTGTGGAGCATCGAGGGGTTTCAGCTTCTGGTCTCTTCGGCGGCGATGGAGAACCAGCCGGCGCTGGCGCCCAATGGGGCGATGCTGGCCTATGCCGCAGGCTCAAATCAGAGCGGGCGCAATCTTTACCTGCGCAATCTCACGCAAGGCGAGGCGGCGCGGTTCACCGACAGCCCGTATGACGAATATTCACCGGCCTGGTCGCCGAAAAGCGACCGCATCGCCTATCTGCGGCAGGTGCCGGGCAAGCCGTGCACGATCATGGTCAAGCCGTTCCCAGCGGGTACCGCGCACGAGATCGCGCAGTGCCGGGCGAGCGAGACATCGCGCTTGAGCTGGAGCGCGGACGGGATGCTGTATTTTTCCGATGCCGATGGGCCGGGGATGGTTGCGCGCATTGTGCGGCTCGACCCGGTGACGGGCGCACGCCGCAATGTGACAACGCCCAATCCGCAAATCGCCAATGATCGCGAGCCGGCGCCCTCCCCCGATGGAAAGCGGCTCGCATTTTATCGCGATCAATATCCACATTCCGGAATCTTCGTGCGCGATCTGGAACGCGGCACGGAACGGCGGATCACGCCGGACGGGCTTGCGGTGTGGGGCAATGGCTGGACATCGGATGGGGGCGCGTTGATCGTCGGCACGCTGTTGCCGGATGAGCCTGCGTTGTGGGCCTATCCACTCAATGGCGAAGCGCCCAGACGCCTGACCTTCAACCAGCAGGAGTTGGGGCGGGTGGCTGGTGGGCCGGATAATCTGGCGGCGGTGGAAGTGTATACCACGCGCAATGTGCTCGCCGGCTTCGATGCGCATGGCGCGGCTATGACGTTGTTTTCGCAGAACAGCGATATTCTGGATCCTGACATTTCGCCGGACGGCAGCGTGGTGTTTGTCTCTTACGGCGCGGGCGGCGTGGCGCTGATGGTCAAGCCGCCCAACGGCGAAGCGCGGCGCATCGCGCTGTTCAAGCAGGTGATGAATCCGCACTGGTCGCCGGATGGCAAACGCATCGCTTATGCGACGGCGGACAGACACAACTCGGGGATTGGAATCATCCGCGCCGATGGCGCATCGCAGAGCACTGCGGTGACTATGAGCGCCGATGCGCAAGCCTCTGCCCCCGTCTGGTCTGCCGATGGCAAGACGGTGTTGTTTTCGGCCAATGACGGCAAAGGCTGGCGGCTGTGGCGCGTGACAGCCGATGGCACAGGCACGCCGGAGCCAGTGTCCGGCTATGGCTGGTATTCGGTGCGGGTACGCGGGGACGATGTGTATGCGACGCGCTTTGACAAACCGGGCATCTGGAAACTGGGCGCGGTGCCGCAACTGATCACGCCGGATCTGGCGCCGGAATATTGGCCGGACTGGGCGATCAAGGGCGATCTGCTCATCTATGGCGATTTCAGCGATTCAAAACATTTGCGCATTGTGCTGCATCCGCTGAACGGTGCAGCGCCGCACAAAATCGACGTGCCGGATATGCGCCAGACTGAGGCGGGGGGTGTGTTGACCATCGACCCGCGCACGCAGACGCCGGTTTATATTCGCGACCTGAGCGACAGTGACATCGCTCTGCTGCATCTGGCCCGCAAATAGCCCATCGCTCAGCGTTCGCGCGCTGGCGCGCGCGCGCCAAAACGCAGGGCCAGCCAGCGCCATAGATCGGGAGCCCAAACAATAAGAGCCATGAGCACGGCCAGGAAAAGGCCGAATGAGAAAAGCGAGAGCATATGCGCCTCCTGAAAACGAGGTTGGACGGTTATCTCGGGACAGCCTTCCGTGGAGAGACATCCCTAAGAACGCCGGGATGCCTTCCACGCTCCGCCAAAATGAAGGGGCACATCTGAAGAACGCTGGATGTGCCCCACAAGTTGGGGGGGAGGCTGGGTGCGGCCGCTAGAAACGCTCTAATGGACCGCGAAACGCGAGCGCCGTTGCGGGACGCCGAAAAAGCCGGTGGTGGCCGGGCGTGCAATTTTCCTGGAATGGTTGAGGGTGGGGGTGCGGCACGCCTCGTAAGCCGACCATGCAGGCAGGTCGGCGATACGCGGGCGGATGCCGCATAGATGGGTGGAGCCAGCGCTGGTGCCGGGCGACAGGGCCTGACGCGGGCTTATTGGGGTTGAGGTGCGGATGCTGCTTTGCGCGAGCGCCCCGCTGCTGAGTGCGAGCCCGGTGAAGAGACAGAGGACGGTATTCAACTGTTTCATGGGCAACCCCACGCCGTATGACGGGTGGGTTTTGCCGTTGCGCACCGCCAGGCGAAAGGACGGCGAACCGACCTTATGCCGACCAAATGCCGACCGGGTGGGTCTTTTTAAATGGGTGCAACGCAGGCGAACTGGCGTGGCGCGCGCGACCGCCCATGACGTGCCTCGTTAGGCATGACTGCCTTTGCTCTCGGGGATGGAGGGGGGCAAGGGGTTGCTACCTCGCCCCTCCCCGAAAAATCCAAACGGATTTTTCGATGTCGGCACGCTGTCGCTACCTCCACCCTCACGGGGAGGGTCGATAGGTTAGCGCGCGCTGTCGAGCGCGGCGGCGATGGCTTTGGTTACGTCTGCGATGGGGGCCATGCCGTCCAGCGTCACGACCTTGCCCTGCTTGGTGTAATATTCGAGCAGGGGGGCGGTGTTTTTGTAGTAGACGGCAAGCCGGTTTTTCAGTGTTTCCGGATTGTCGTCCGGGCGGGCGACGCCTTGGCGGATGCGCTGTTCCACGCGATCGAGCAGGATCGCGTCATTCACCTTCAATTCGAGGACGCGGGTGATTTTTTTGCCGCGTTTGGCGAGCATGGCGTCCAGCGCTTCGGCCTGGGGAATCGTGCGGGGGAAACCGTCAAACACGGCGCCGTTTGCGCAATCTGGCTGGTCGTAGCGTTCGGCGATGATGCCGACCACGATGTCATCCGACACCAGGTCGCCGCGTGCGAGGATGCCTTCAACCTGTTTTCCGAGCGGCGAGCCCGCGGCAATGGCAGCGCGCAGCATGTCCCCCGTGGAGAGCTGCGGGAGGCCGCGCTCTGCCTGCAATGTTTTGGCTTGAGTGCCCTTCCCCGCCCCCGGAGGTCCAAAAAGGACCAGATTCACCGTCGCGACCCTCTCAATTTGGATTTCTTGATGAGCCCCTCATATTGCTGGGCAATGAGATGGCTCTGAATTTGGGCCACCGTATCCAAGGTCACACTGACCATGATGAGGATGGAGGTGCCGCCCATGGTCATCGCCACTTCAGCGCGCGCGAAATCCGGCAGGATACAGACGATGGCCAGATAGACGGCACCGATGACGGTGATGCGGGTGAGCACGAAGTCGATATATTCGGCGGTCTTCTTGCCTGGACGGATGCCGGGAATGAAGCCGCCATACTTCTTCAGGTTATCCGCCGTCTCTTCAGGGTTGAAGATGATGGAGGTGTAGAAGAAGGCGAAGAAGATGATCATCGACCCGGAGAGGATTTCGTATACCGCGCGACCGGGGGCCAGATAGGTCATCATGGTTTGCAGCCAGCCGCCCGCACTGGCCGCGTTGAAGTTTGCAAACGTGGCTGGAAGCAGCAGGAGCGACGAGGCGAAAATCGGCGGGATGACGCCCGACACGTTGATCTTGAGCGGCAGGTGCGAGGATTCCCCGCCAAACATTTTGTTGCCGACCTGTCGCTTTGGATATTGCACAAGCAGGCGGCGTTGGGCCCGTTCCATGAAGACGATGAGAATGATGATGCCGACCAGGGCTGCCAGGATGAACAGGATTTCGGCAATCGGAACGGCGCCTGTGCGGCCAGATTCAAAGAGCTGGCCGATGGTCATGGGGAAGCGCGCGATAATGCCCGCGAAAATGATCAGCGAGATGCCGTTGCCGACGCCGCGCGCGGTGATCTGTTCGCCGATCCACATGAGAAGGACGGTGCCGGATGTCAGTGTGACGACTGCGGTAAACCGGAAGAAGAAACCCGGATCGATCACCACATTGCCCATGTTCTCCAGGCCGATGGCGATGCCGAAGGCTTGCAGGATGGCGAGAGCGACCGTGCCGTAACGGGTATATTGGTTGATGACCTTGCGGCCAGCCTCCCCTTCCTTTTTCAGTGCTTCCAGCTCTGGAAACACCGTCGTCATCAACTGGATGATGATGGAAGCGGAGATGTAGGGCATGATCCCCAAGGCGAAGATCGCCATGCGCTCGACCGCGCCGCCAGCCAGCACGTTGAAGACATCGAGGATGCCGCCTTGTTGCTGGTTGAGGATGGAGGTGAGCGCCACCGGATCGATGCCCGGCATGGGAATGAAGGTGCCGAGGCGGCACACGATCAGCGCACCCAGTGTGAACCAGATGCGTTGCCGCAACTCTTTCGCCTTAGCGAAGGAGCTGAAGTTAAAATTCGACGCTAGCTGCTCTGCCGCTGAGGGCATGCCTCACTCCAGGACTCCACCTCACCCCATGACCATATGGGGTGCAGGCGGCAAATGCGAAGGGTCAGGCCGTCGCGCCCGATTTGGCGTCAGCCCGTTTTTTGGCGGCGTCGGTACGGCGCTTCTGGCGCTTGCCGGGCTCACCCCTCTTATTCATGTAGACCTTCTTTTCGAAGGTCGTTGTCAGCGTGCCACCGGCTTTTTCGACGGCGGCGCGGGCACCGGCCGTGGCACCAGCCACTTCGATGTCCAGCTTCACCGGCAACTCATCATTCCCGATGAGGCGGATGCCGTGTTTGCTCGTGCGGGCAACACCGGTTTTGCGCAGGATGTCCTCAGTGATTTTGGCATTGAGGTCGAACTTTTTGGCTTCAATGGCGCGGCCGAGACGGGCGAGCGACACTTCGGCGAAATCCAGCGCGAAGATGTTGTTGAAGCCGCGCTTGGGCAGACGCATGTAAAGCGGCATCTGGCCGCCTTCAAAGCCGTACACCGCGTTACCGGTACGGGCTTTGGCACCCTTGACGCCGCGGCCCGAGGTCTTGCCGAGGCCCGAGGAGGAGCCGCGACCGACTTTGAGCTTACGCTTGTGCGCGCCTTCGTTGTTTTTGATTTCGTTGAGTTTCATATCACTTGCTTTCTTCAACGACCTCAACGAGGTGCTTGACCGCGTTGATCATGCCGCGAACGGACGGCGTGTCTTCCAGCGTGCGCGTGCGGCGGATTTTGCCCAGCCCGAGGCCGCGCAGCGTTGCCGCCTGCTCTTTCGGCTTGCGGTTGGCGCTTTTGATCTGGCGCACGGTGACGGTTTTATCGGCCATGACTTGGTTTCCCGGTTAGCTCGCAGGAGCCTGTTCGCCTTTGCCTGCGCCTTCGCGCCGGGAAAGGATTTCGGTGACGCTGCGACCGCGGCGTTGCGCGATCATGCGTGGGCTTTGCTGCGACTTGAGCGCGTCGAACGTGGCGCGCACCATGTTGTAGGGGTTCGAGGTTCCGAGCGACTTGGAGACGACATCGCCAACGCCCAGAGCTTCAAACACCGCACGCATCGGGCCACCGGCGATGATGCCGGTACCGGCAGGTGCCGGACGCACGATGACCTTGCCCGCGCCGTGATGACCACGGGTTTCGTGGTGCAAAGTGCGGCCATCCTTCAGCGGAACGCGGATCAGCGACTTCTTGGCTTCTTCGGTCGCCTTGCGGATCGCTTCAGGCACTTCACGCGCCTTGCCATGCCCAAACCCCACGCGGCCACGTTGATCGCCGACGACGACGAGGGCTGCAAAGCCGAAACGACGGCCACCCTTCACCACCTTCGCCACGCGATTGATGTGGACCAGCTTGTCGATGAATTCGTTATCGCGTTCTTCGCGATCGTTACGATCCCGACGTCTGCCTTCTTCACGCGCCATGCGTCAGTTCCTTATCCAGATCAGAAATCGAGGCCGGCTTCGCGCGCGGCATCGGCGAGCGCCTTGACGCGCCCATGATAGATATAGCCGCCGCGATCAAACACGACCTGCTTCACGCCCTTTGCCAGCGCACGTTCGGCGATCTTCTTGCCGACAGTGGTTGCGGCTTCGAGATTCCACGTCTTTGCGGGCTTGCCTTCCTTCTCGTTGGTGGAGGCAGTAGCAAGGGTTGCACCGACCTTGTCGTCGATGAGCTGCGCATAGATGTGTTTGCCGGAGCGGAAGACCGACAGGCGCACGCGCCCGGTGGACTTCTGCGCCAAGGTATAGCGCGAGCGCGACTTGCGGCGCTGGAACAGTTTGGTCGTCATTTCTTCTTGCCTTCCTTGCGGCGCACATATTCGCCCGCATAGCGCACGCCCTTGCCCTTATAGGGTTCGGGTTTGCGATAGGCGCGGATTTCCGCCGAGACCTGACCCACGAGCTGCTTGTCCATGCCCGCCACGGTCAGCATCGTCGGCTTTTCAGCCGTGATGGTGATGCCTTCGGGGATCGGGTAGGCGACATCGTGGCTGAAGCCGAGCTGCAGGTTCAGGTTACTGCCCTGCACTGCCGCGCGATAGCCGACGCCCTGGATTTCCAGCTTTTGCGTGAAGCCGTCGGTCACGCCGACTACGAGATTGTTCACCAGTGTGCGGGACAGACCCCACATGGCCGCTGAACGATCCATTTGCTTGTGCGGGGTGACGGTGAGGCCATCCGCGCCCAGTTCCACCGCGACTTCCTTCGGAAGCGTGACCTGCAATTCGCCTTTCGGACCTTTGACCTTGACGGTCTGGCCGGTGACGGTTGCGGTGACGCCCTTGGGAACGGGGACCAGTTTTTTGCCGATACGAGACATTAGAACACCTGACAGAGGACTTCGCCGCCGACATTTTTCTCGCGCGCGTCGTTGTCGGTCATCACGCCTTGCGGCGTGGACACGATCGACAGGCCAAGACCCTGGCGGTGCGGTTTCAATTCTTCGACGCCGGCATAGACCCGGCGGCCCGGCTTGGACACGCGCTTCAACTCGCGGATCACGGGGCGGCCCTCGTGATATTTGAGTTCGATTTCGAGCTCGCGCTTGCCATCGGCAAATTCAACTTCCGCATAACCGCGGATGAAGCCTTCGGCCTGGAGCACATCGAGCACGCGAACGCGCAATTTTGAATTGGGCGACTTGATCTTGGCCAGACCGCGCAACTGTCCGTTGCGGATACGGGTCAACAGATCGCCAATGGGATCGGTGATCATCTCTATTCCTTCCTCACCAGCTCGCCTTGGTCATGCCGGGGATCTGACCAAAGTTGGCCAGTTCACGCAGCGCGATACGCGACAGCTTCGTCTTGCGGTAAAAACCTTTCGGACGGCCCGAAAGTTCGCAGCGATGATGGATGCGCACCTTGGACGAATTACGTGGCAGCTTCGCCAATTTCAGGCGAGCGGCGAAACGGTCTTCCGGGGCGACCTTCATGTCTTCGGCAATCGCCTTGAGCTCTGCGCGCTTGACGGCGTATTGCGCGACCAGCTTTTCGCGCTTTTTGTTCCGGTTGATCTGGCTAGTCTTTGCCATTTCGTCCTCAATTAATGAAGGGGAACTGGAAGCCCTTGAGAAGCGCCTTGGCTTCTTCGTCGGTCTTCGCAGTGGTGTTGATGATGATGTCCATGCCCCACACCGTTTCTGTCTTGTCGTAATCGATTTCGACGAAGACGATGTGTTCTTTCAGACCCATCGCGTAATTGCCCTGACCGTCGAAGGAGGAACCCTTCAGGCCACGGAAGTCCCGCACGCGGGGCAGTGCAGTGGTGATCAGACGATCCAGGAATTCGTACATCCGGTCCTGGCGGAGCGTGACCTTGCAGCCGATCGGACGGCCCGCAGTGATCTTGAAACTCGCGATCGCCTTTTTCGCCTTGGTCACAATGGCCTTCTGGCCAGCAATGGCCGTCAGGTCGTTCTGTGCCTGCTGGATCTTTTTGCCATCGGCCGCGCCTTCACCGGCACCGATGTTCAGCACGATTTTGCTGATCCGCGGAACCTGCAACTGGTTGGTATAACCAAACTCTTTCATGAGTTCGGCTTTCACCACCTCGTTGAAGCGCTTTTTGAAGCGCGGCACGTAATTCGGATCGTGCGCGGATTCGCCGACCGCAACCTCCGTGCCCTTGTTGCCCTTGCTCACCACGGGCGCATCTTTTTTCGCGCGCGGCTTCTTTTCCGCTTTTGCGCCTTGTTCAGACATCGAGAACCTCACCGGACTTCCTGGCGAAACGAACCTTCTGGTCGCCCACAATCTTGAAACCAACCTTGGTCGCCGTGCCGCTCTTCGGATCGATGTGAGCGAGGTTGGAGACCTGGATCGGCGATTCTTTGCTGATGATCCCACCTTGCTCTTTCGCCGTCTGGCGCTGGTGGCGCTTGACCACATTCACACCAGTGACGAGCACACGGTTTTCCGCGGGGAACACTTTGAGCACTTCGCCCTTCTTGCCCTTGTCGCGGCCTGTGATGACGATGACCTTGTCACCTTTTTTAATTTTCGAGGCCATTACAGCACCTCCGGCGCGAGCGAGATAATTTTCATCTGGTTCTTGGCGCGCAGCTCGCGGGTCACTGGCCCGAAGATGCGTGTTCCAATTGGTTCGCCCTGTGCGTTGATCAGCACAGCGGCATTGTTATCGAAGCGGATCAGGCTTCCGTCGGGGCGGCGCACGCCTTTGGCGGTGCGCACGACGACGGCCTTCATCACTTCGCCCTTTTTCACGCGACCGCGCGGAATGGCTTCTTTCACGCTGACGACAATGATGTCGCCCACTTCGGCATAGCGGCGCTTCGAGCCGCCAAGCACTTTGATGCACATCACGCGACGGGCGCCTGAATTATCGGCGACATCTAGCTCGGTGGACGTTTGAATCATGGTTCAGCTCCAGACGCTTTAAGCGCCCTATTCCTTCGCGTCGCGCGCCAGAACTTCCCAGCTTTTCAGCTTGGAGACCGGCTTGGTTTCACGGATGCGGACGACATCGCCCACCTTGAAGTCCTTGTTTTCGTCATGCGCGTGGTACTTTTTCGAACGACGCACGGTCTTGCCCATCATCGGATGGGTGAAACGGCGTTCAACCTTGACCACAACGGTCTTGGCATTTTTGTCGCTGACCACGACGCCCTGCAGGATGCGTTTGGGCATGGCTTACTTCCTATCCTGTTGAGCGGCCTTGTTCCGGCTCTCGGACATCACCGTTTCAACCCGCGCAATATCCCGACGGATGGTGCGGATGCGGTTGGTCTTTTCGAGCTGGCCGTTGGCGCGCTGGAAACGCAGATTGAACTGTTCCTTTTTCAGCTTGGTGAGCTGATCGAAAAGTTCGTCCGCGCTTTTGGCGCGAAGATCTTCGGCAACTACTATGTTTTTCTTGGCCATGGGGTTACCCGTTCACGCGGGCGACGAAACGCGTCGCGATGGAGAGTTTTGCCGCGCCCAGACGCATCGCTTCTTTGGCGGTTTCGACGTCTACGCCGTCAACCTCGAAGAGAATGCGGCCCGGCTTGATTTTGGCGACCCAGAATTCGGGCGCGCCCTTGCCGGAACCCATGCGCACTTCGGCAGGCTTTTTCGACACCGGCACGTCCGGGAACACGCGGATCCAGACGCGCCCTGCCCGCTTCATGTGACGGGTGATGGCACGGCGCGCGGCTTCGATCTCGCGCGCAGTGATGCGCTCGGGTTCTGTCGCCTTCAGGCCGTATTCCCCGAAGTTCAGCAGCGTGCCGCTTTTGGCAGCGCCGTGGATACGGCCCTTGTGCTGCTTTCTGAATTTTGTGCGTTTGGGTTGAAGCATGATCGTTGTCTCTTACTGCGCAGCGGCCGGTTGCGAGCGACGCTCGTTCTGGCGGCCACCAGAATCGGTGTTTTCGGCCTGGCGCTTTTCGACGGCGAACGGATCATGTTCCATGATCTCGCCCTTGAAGACCCA
>DATJDE010000220.1:0-6146 GCA_035497595.1 Rhizomicrobium sp.
CGGGGCAAACCTTCCGCAATGCCAGCCTCAGTCATCGCTTCCACGAAAAGAAAAATGTAAGCAGGCCCGGAGCCGGACACAGCGGTTGCCGCATCGATCAACGCCTCGCGCTTCACCCACACGGTCTCACCCAGTGCCGAAAGCAATCGTTCCGCCAGTTTGCGATCCGCAGCCGTCACCTTGGCCGTCGCATACACCGCCGTAATCCCCCGCCCGATCGACCCCGGCGTATTGGGCATCGCCCGTACAATCCGCGCCTCCCGCCCCCAGGCTTTGGAGAGCGCTTTGATCGTCGTCCCCGCCGCGATGGAAATCATCGGCACGCCCGTTTGCGCAATGCCGCGCAAGGTAGTCGCCGCATCCTTCAAAACCTGCGGTTTGATGGCGACAATACAGGCCGCGATCTTGGCCTTGGGCAAATCACGCAGATCCGCCAGAAGCGTCACCCGCTTCTGTGCTGCCAACCGTTTAAGTTCTTTGGAAGGATTGGGCTCCACCGCGATCAGCGGCCCAACTCCATTTGCGATCCAGCCCTTGAGCAGCGCCCCGCCCATACGGCCCGCGCCGATCAACAGGACGGCGCGGCGGGGCTTTACGCCTGCCCCTGACATTCGAGGATCGCTGAGGCAATCGCGTCTTCCGCGGTTTTGCCGCCCCAGATCACGAACTGGAAGGCCGGGTAGTAATGTTCACAGGCTTCAACCGCGAGGTTGAGCAGCGCCTCACACTGGGAGGCGCTAACCTTAGATTCCGGGAAAATCATGGCGTGGCGGAACAGAAGCTGCCCATCTTCCGGCCACAGATCGAAATGGCCGATCCACAGCCTTGCGTTCAAAAGCATCAACAGTTCGGCAATGTCGCTGCGCCGGTCATCGGCCACGCGCATTTCAAAGGCGCTCGACAGATGCAGGGACTGCAGATCGTCGCGCCATGTGAAGCTGAAGTGATGGTCACACCATTTGCCTGCGACGGAGAGGTTCAACTCATCACGCCCCGCACGCTCGAAGGGCCAGCCATTGTCCTCCACCGTCCGCTCGAGCAAGTCGATCGGATGAGGGGCAGAACTCAGCTCCTCCTGATGCACAAAGGTCATGCCCACACTCCCAAACAGCAAAACGAAGCAGTACTCAGTCAACCTGACACAAGATTTTGTGGCGTTACAAGAGTCCCGGTAACGCCTTCTTAGGATGGATCGGACAACTCACAGATTCTGCCAGTCAAATGAATCACTTGAGTCTTTCTTCAAGCACGGCGAGGCGCTGCGCGAGCGCTTCGTTCTCGGCGCGCGCCTTGGCGGCCATCGCCTTGACGGCCTCAAACTCCTCGCGCGGCACGAAGTTCATGTCGGCGACAAGCTTCTCCATCCGCTGGCGCATGAAGGTCTCGGCCTCGGTGCGCACGCTTTGGGCGGCGCCTGCCGCGTCGGTGAACATCTTCGCCATGGAGTCGAGGAACGGGTTTTCGGTTTGCATGGGGGCCTCCGGTCTGCCGCCCTTATTGGGCGGAGACAAGGTTAAGGCAACAGCCGCCTCATCGTAACCTTGACAGAGGGGCGCGAAGCAGCCCGTCTATCCACCATGTTGTTGGCCACCCTCCCCTATCCCGACTTCGACCCGGTGCTGGTGCACATTTTCGGGCCTTTCTCGATCCGCTGGTATGCCATCTCCTATATTGCGGGGCTGATGGCCGCCTGGTGGTACCTCGCCCGCGCCAGCCGGGAGGTGGATCTGTGGAAGAACCCGCCCTTCCGCGGCAAAGCGCCCGCCACCGCCGACCAGATCGGGGATTTCTTCGTCTGGGCGACGCTGGGCGTCATCATCGGGGGCCGGCTCGGCTTTGTGCTGATCTATGGCACCTTCTTCTGCGGCATCTGGGGCACCTCACCCGCCTGCCATGGCCTGCCAATGGCCTATCTGAACGATCCGATAGAAATTTTTGCGGCCTGGAAGGGGGGCATGTCCTTCCATGGCGGGCTTTTGGGGGTCGCCATCGCGCTGATCCTGTTCGCCCGCAAGCACAAGCTCGACACCATCGCACTGGCCGATTTCATCGCCACCATCGCCCCCATCGGCCTGTTTTTTGGCCGCATCGCCAATTTCATCAATGGCGAATTATGGGGAAAAGCGACCGATGCGCCCTGGGCCATGGTCTTCTGCACAGAGAATATCGAGAAGGCGAACGGCTATTGTCCGGCAGGGCTCACCCCGCGCCATCCCAGCCAGCTTTATGAGGCCGCGCTGGAAGGGGTGTTGCTGCTGGTCATCCTGCAAATCTGTGTGCGCGTATTCCGCATGCAGGAGCGCCCTGGCCTGCTGACTGGCATCTTCCTGACCGGCTATGGGCTGGCGCGGGCGACCGCCGAACTGTTCCGCGATTCCGACACGGTCTATTTCGGCTGGTTCAGCGTCGGCATGTCGCTCAGCCTGCCAATGTGGGCAGCGGCGGCCTATTTCTTCTGGGTGGCGTTCAAGCGGAAACCGGCGTGAACCCGCTGGGCAAAAAGATCGCCCGGCTGATCGAGGCGCAAGGCCCCATCCCGGTCTCCCAGTTCCTGATGCTGGCGCTGCATGATCGCGACCATGGCGTCTATGCGTCGCGCAATGCCATTGGCCGCGAAGGTGATTTCACCACCGCGCCGGAAATCTCCCAGATGTTCGGGGAATTGCTTGGGCTGTGGTTGCTGGAGGTTTGGCGGCAGCAAGGCGCACCCAAAAAAATCCGGCTGGTGGAATTGGGGCCGGGCCGGGGCACTTTGATGCGCGATGTGCTGCGCGCCGCACGGCTGGATTCAACGTTTCTTGCCGCACTGGAGATTGTTCTGGTGGAGGCGAGCCCGACGCTGAAAGAGGTGCAGGCGCAGGTATTGAAAGATGCGCCCGCACCCGTGCGCTGGGCGACGACGGTGGGTGCGGTGCTCGATGGCCCGCCGCTGTATCTGCTCGCCAATGAATTCTTCGATGCCCTGCCCTTGCGGCAATTCGTGAAAACCGACAGCGGCTGGCATGAACGCATGGTGGTCGCGGATGGAGACACTCTGGCCTTTGCACTTGCCCCGATGGCGCTGCCGGGGCTTGCCGTGCCGGAGGCGCGCGGACCTGCGGAAATTGGTGCGATCTACGAAGTCTCCCCTGCCTCCACCGCGCTTGCCGAAGACATTGCGGCCCATATTGCTGGACAAGGCGGGGCTGCGCTGATCGTTGATTATGGCTATGCGGGCGGCGGTTTTGGCGAGACCTTGCAGGCCATTGCGAAACACACATTCGCGCCCATTCTGGATGCGCCGGGCACCGCCGATCTTTCAGCGCATGTCGATTTTGCGGCGCTTGGAGATGCGGTGAGGCGCGGGGGCGCGCAGAGTTTTGGGCCTATCGGTCAAGGCGCGTTGCTGGAGGCGCTGGGCATCACACAACGTACCGCCGCGCTGGCAGCAAAAAACCCGGCGCAACAGGCGTCCATTCAGGCAGCGTTTCAGCGGTTGACGGCGGCGGATCAGATGGGTGTGTTGTTCAAGGCGCTGGCGATCCTGCCGCCAACGGCCCCGCCGCCGCCCGGCTTTTGAACAAGAGGCGTTTGACGTGTTGAAACGAACATCTCCCCGGCTTTCGCAACAGCCCGGTCTCGCGCATGGATTTTTCGGGCGGCGGGGCGGCGTGTCGGAGGGGATCTATGCCTCTCTCAATTGCGGACCTGGCTCACGCGATGTGCAAAGCCATGTGGCCGAGAACAGGCAAAGCGTTCTGGCGGCCATGGGCGGCGAACACCTTGTCACCCTTCATCAAGTGCACAGCGCAACTGCGGTGCATGTGACTGCGCCATGGCATCAGGGGCCGCAAGCCGATGCGATGGCGACTGCCGTTCCAGGGCTTGTGCTGGGCATCCTCACCGCCGATTGCGCGCCGGTGTTGCTCGCCGATCCACAGGCACGGGTGATCGGAGCTGCCCATGCCGGATGGAAAGGCGCGGTCGGCGGCGTGATCGACAGCGTGCTGGAAGAAATGGTGGCGCTGGGCGCGGACCGCAGCCGGGTGATCGCGGCCATCGGGCCTTGCATCAGCCAGCATAACTATGAAGTCGGTCCCGAATTCCGGGCGAGCGTTGAGGAACGCGGCTTTGATGCGGCTGATTTTTTTGTGCGCTCCGATAAGGCAGACCATTGGCGTTTTGATCTGGAAGCCTATGTCGCAACGCGGCTGACATTTGCGGGCGTTGCGCATATCGAGCGGCTGGCCGCCTGCACCTATGCCAATGATGAGGAATTTTTCAGCTTCCGGCGCACCACCCATCGCGGCGAGCCCGATTATGGCCGCCAGCTTTCTGCAATCATGCTGGGATGACGGCGCTGGTCCCCTTCGGACACGACATCTGGACGGCGGATGGCCCGCCGGTTTCGTTCTACGGTTTCGCCTATCCGCCGCGTATGGCAATCATCAAGCTTGGCGACGGGTCGTTGTTCGTGTGGTCGCCCATCGCCTTGTCGCCCGCGCTGAAACGCGAGGTCGATGCGCTCGGTCCGGTTGGGCATCTGGTATCGCCCAACAAGCTGCATCATCTCTATCTGGGCGACTGGAAAGCCGCCTATCCGGCGGCACGGCTTTATGCCTCGCCCGGGCTTGCCAAAAAGCGCCCCGATCTGTCGTTCGACGCCGAACTGGGAGACGCGCCCGAACCGGCCTGGGCACCCGATCTCGATCAGGTGGCGATGGCGGGTAGCTGGGTAATGACCGAGATTGTGTTTTTCCATCGCAAAAGCCGCAGCGTGCTTTTTGCCGATCTGATCGAGAATTTCCCGCCCGGCTGGTTCAGCGGCTGGCGCGGCTGGGTGGCGCGGATGGACGGCATCCTTGCCCCCAATGCGGGCGCGCCGCGCGAATGGCGCGCGACATTCTGGCGGCGTTCGGCCGCCCGTGCCGCATTTGCGCGAATTATCGCATGGGAGCCGGAACAGGTGGTCCTCGCACACGGAAATATGGTGCGCCATGAGGGACTTGCCTTCATTCGGCGGGCCTTTGGCTGGCTGGCCCGATAATGCCGATAATTCCGTTTACCGCCCCCGGACCGTGCGCTAGAACCGCGTCATCAAACCGTCATTGCGAAGGGGCCGGGCGCGCATGAGCGATAGTAACGGAGCGCGAGGCATGCGGATTCTCGCAGGCAATTCCAATCGTGCGTTGGCTGAAGCCATCGCCCAATATCTCAAGCTTCCCATGACCAAGGCCGTGGTACGGCGCTTCGCCGACATGGAAGTATTTGTGGAAGTGCAGGAAAACGTGCGCGGCGAGGACATGTTCGTCATTCAGTCGACGAGCTATCCGGCCAATGACCATTTGATGGAACTTTTGATCGTGATCGATGCGCTGCGCCGCGCCTCGGCCCGGCGCATCACCGCAGTGATCCCCTATTTCGGCTATGCAAGGCAGGATCGCAAAGTGGGGCCCCGCACGCCGATTTCGGCCAAATTGGTGGCCAATCTGATCACCCAGGCAGGCGCCAACCGCGTGCTGACGCTCGACCTCCATGCCGGCCAGATTCAGGGCTTTTTCGACATCCCGACCGACAATCTCTACGGCATGCCGGTGATCGTGAAGGACATCGAGGAATATCTGGGCACTGGTGATCATCTGATGGTGATTTCGCCGGATGTGGGCGGCGTGGTGCGCGCCCGAGCCCTGGCCAAACGGCTGGGGACGGATTTGGCCATCGTGGATAAACGCCGCGAACGGGCCGGTGAATCCGAGGTGATGAACATCATCGGCGATGTCGCCGGGCGCTCCTGCATCCTGATCGACGACATCATCGATTCGGGCGGCACCATCTGCAACGCCGCCGAAGCGCTGCTGAAGGCAGGCGCCAAGGAAGTGTGCGCCTATGCCACCCATGGCGTGCTGTCAGGCGGGGCGGTGGCCCGGATTCAAGCCTCGAAGCTGAAATCCATGGTGATCACCGATTCGATCGCCGCCACCGATGCGGTGGTGAAATGTCCCAATATCCGCCGCATCTCCATCGCCCCCCTGATCGGGGAAGCGATGCGCCGGATCAACAGCGAAGAATCAGTCTCCAGCCTGTTTGACTAGAAACTCTCTATCCTAGACTATCCCTGATCTTTCCTTTTTCGAGGCTATATTCATTAGGGGGTTAATATGGGGCTG
>DATJDE010000221.1:0-3303 GCA_035497595.1 Rhizomicrobium sp.
TCGAGCACCACGCGCAGGGGCTTTTTTTGTGAGGGGGCAAGCGGGCCTTGGCTGTGTTCCGGGGCGAGCGAGTCGACCAGCCGCTGCAAAGTGCCGAAAGACAATTTCTCGCCATCGAAGCCAAGGCGCAGAACCGAATGGGAGACGGTGATGGCCCGCACGCTGGGCACCCAACTGCCATCGAACACCACACGCACGTGACCGATGGACAGATCGGGCGTGCGCCGCCCGCCAAGCCGCACTTGCGCCTCCAACCCGTTCCAATCCAGCCGCGCGATCTGGATGGAAGACGGTACACCGCGCGTCAGAAGATAAAGCTCGGCCACCCGCGCCGCGACAAAGCTGCGGCCGAAATAGAGCGTGCCGCCCACAAACGCCGCCGACAGCGCAAGACCGAGCACAACCCGGCGCAGGCGCGCAGGTTTTTTCAGCGCAGGCGTAAGGGGGATGTCACCGGCCACGCAGGTTCGGCGGGAAGTGATTCATGGGAATCCTCTGCTCGCGGGATGGGCTTTATGGGCCAAAAACCGAGGCCGGATCAACGCTTGCCGTGATCGGCAAGGATCATGGCAATGGCAGCGGTCAGCTTTTTGGCCATCGGAATATGGAGGAACTCGTTGGGACCATGGGCATTGGAATGGGGGCCGAGCACCCCCGTCACCACAAATTGCGTGGCCGGATATCTCGCACCCAGCATCGCCATGAAGGGGATACTGCCGCCCTCGCCCATATAGGCGGGCGGTTTGCCGAAGCAGGACAGCGAGGCGCGCGACACCGCCTGCTCCAGCCAGGGCTCGAGCATGGGCGCATTCCAGCCGCCCTGTCCGCCCTCTGCCGTGAACACCACCTCGGCCCCATAAGGCGGATCGGTTTCGAGCACGCGCTTCAGGCTTTGCGTCGCCGCATCCGCATTGCAAGTGGGCGGCAGGCGCATGGAAAGTTTGGCGGCGGAGTATGGCAGCATCACATTGCCCGCATCCTGCGGCAGCGGGTAGCCCGCCATGCCGGTGACGGCCAGTTGTGGACGCCAGGTCCGGTTGAGGACGAGTTCAGCCAAATCGGAACTGACGGCGCGCGTTGTGCCTGCGAACGGCATTTTGGAATAGACCGCCTCGCCCAGAACCTCCGCCGATTGCGCGGCCTGATCGCGGCGATCCTGCGGCACATCCACAGTCAATTCGGCGAGCTTTATGGCACCGGTCGCCGCATCTTCAATCTGTGAAAGCCTTTCGCGCAGGATGCGAAAAGACGACGGCACAAGGCCCGAGGCATCGCCGGAATGAACGCCTTCTGTCAGCACGCGCACGCTGAGCGTGCCGGAGGCGATGCCGCGCAGGCTGGTGGTGAGCCACAGCCGCGCATAATCCCCGCAGCCGGAATCCAGACAAACCACCAATGACGGTGTGCCGATTTTAGGCGTGAGATGATCGATAATGGCAGGCAGATCAAAACTGCCGGATTCCTCACAGGCTTCGATCAGGATCACGGCGCGGGCATGAGCAATGCCCTGTTCGGCCAGCGCCAGAAGTGCGGTGAGGGAGGCGAACATCGCATAGCCATCATCGGCCCCGCCGCGGCCATAGAGCTTGTCGTCTTTCAGCACCGGCTCCCACGGACCAGTGCCTTCGGCCCAGCCCAGCATTTCGGGCTGTTTGTCGAGATGGCCATACAGCAGGACCGTGTCGTCAACCGCACCGGGAATTTCGATGAAGATCAACGGCGTGCGGCCTTCGAGCCGCACAACCTCCAACGTTGCGCCAGACAGTTTGGCGATTTTCCCGCGCGCCCAAGTGGCGAACAGATCGACCGCGCGATCCATATGGCCATGGGCCGCCCAATCGGGATCGAAGGCGGGGGATTTGTTGGGAATGCGAATGTAATCGATCAGCGTGGGAAGGATTTCGGCTTCCCACGCCTGGTTCACGAATGTCTCAAGCGAGCCTTCGTTCATCGATTGATATCATACGCCGCAATCACTGCCGTGTTAAAGATTTCGCTCATCTTGGCCCCCAGCGGCGCGATCTGCACCGAGTGTTCCAGACCCATCAAAAGCGGCCCGATCACCGACACCCCGCCTGCTTCCTGCAGCAGTTTGGTGGCGATGGAGGCCGAGTGGATGGCCGGCATGACCAGCACATTGGCCGTATCGGTGAGGCGACAGAAGGGGTAGAGCGCCATGCGTTCCTGATCCAGCGCCACGTCGACCGCGATTTCGCCGTCATATTCGAAATCGACGCCGCGCGAATCGAGAATCTGCACCGCTTCGATGATGCGTTCGCTGCGCTCGCTGCGCGGGAAGCCGAAGGTGGTGGAGGCAAGCATCGCCACGCGCGGGGTATGGCCGAAACGGCGGGCAACACCGGCTGCCAGAATGGCGATATCGGCCAATTCATCGGCGGTCGGCATTTCGTGGACACTGGTATCGGCCACGAACACAACCTTGCCTTTGACGAAGGTCAGAATCACGCCGATCGGGCGATGGCCCTTGGGCGCATCGAGCACCGTGCGCACATCGTTGAGCGCCACCGAATAGGAGCGCGTGACGCCAGTGACCATGGCATCGGCATCGCCTGCCGCAACCATGCAGGCGGCATAGATGTTGCGGTCATTGGTGACCATGCGCACGCAATCGCGATGCAGCGCGCCGCGCCGTTGCAGGCGCTTGTACAGCAGATCGACATAAGGCGATGCCTGACGCGCCGATGCCGGAACGCGAATTTCCAGCGCGCCGTCATCGATGCTGGCGGCCTTGATGCGTTCCTTGATGATATCTTCGCGGCCCACCAGAATTGCCTTGCCGAGGCCCGAATTCTGGAACGAGGCGGCAGCCCGGATCACCGATTCTTCTTCACCTTCGGCGAACACAACCCGCTTGGGGTTGGCGCGCACCGATGCGGTGATGCTTTGAAACAGCAACGCACTGGGATCAAGCCGGGCGGAGAGCTGATAGCGATAAGCATCGATATCCTTCAGTTCGCGCCGGGCAACACCGCTTTTCATGGCCGCTTCCGCCACTGCCGAGGACACGCGGGAAATCAGGCGCGGATCGAACGGCACAGGGATAATATAATCCGCCCCATAGACCGGGCGCGCGCCGCGATAGGCAAGCGCCACTTCATCGGGCACATCTTCCCGCGCCAGTTCCGCCAGCGCGTAAACGGCAGCGATCTTCATCTCTTCATTGATGGTCTTGGCCCGTACATCGAGCGCACCACGGAAGATGTACGGGAAGCCCAACACGTTGTTCACCTGATTGGGATAGTCGCTGCGACCGGTCGCAATGATCGCATCGGGGCGCACGGC
>DATJDE010000222.1:0-2035 GCA_035497595.1 Rhizomicrobium sp.
GCGTCCAGTGCCCGCATTTGGCGATCAACACTTTCTCCAGATCAGGCACAAATCGCTCCATCCCCGCCGCCATCTTGGGCGAAAGCACCACATCATCCTCAGCCATAATCATCAGCGAAGGCTGGCGTACCTTCTGTTCCAGCCCGCCGGAATATTTCCAGTTGCGTGAAAAATTGCGATACCAGTTGATCCCGCCGGTAAACCCAGTGCGGCTGAAGCTGTCAACGAAAACCTGCATTTCCTCTGCCGTCAAAAGCAACTCGCCCGGCCACAGCGCTTCGTCCATGTCCAATGCCTTGATCAGCGCAAAGCGTTTCAATTCTTCTGGAAGCTGTCCAAACGCCTCGGCGGTCATCCCGTTCTTGCGCATAAAAAAGCGAAACACCTTTCCCACATCTTTCGCCAAAACGGCATCCGCCTCACCCGGCTTCTGGAAATAGACGATATACATATCCTCGCCATACAGCGCCTTCATCCCCATGATCGGGTCAATCGGCGGGCGCGCAAGAAACGGCGTGTTCACCCCAATAACACCGGCCACGCGATCGGCATGCATCAGCGGCATCTGCCACACCACAAGCCCGCCCCAGTCATGGCCCACAAACACCGCTTGGCGAAGCCCCAGCGCATCCAGCATCCCCACAAGGTCGCCGGTCAGATGCACCATGTCATAAGCCTCCACCGCGTCAGGCCGCGAGGTGCGCCCATAACCGCGTTGGTCCGGCGCAATCACCCGGTACCCCGCTGCTGCCAGCGCCGGGAGTTGATGGCGCCACGAAAAAGCAAGTTCGGGAAAGCCATGACACAGCACCACGGGAAAGCCGTCTTTCGGCCCGGCCTCATACACCGCCATGTCGATCCCGTTGGTTTTCACCATCGTCGGATCGGGAAATACAATGCTCATAAAACCCCCTTTTTCTTGTTAAGCCGCCAGCCCAAGCCGGTTCAGCATATCGCGGCGCGAAGGCCCCAAAACCGGCGGATAAAATCCGGCCGCCCGTTTCTGCGCCTTCGGCATCCGCCAGAATTTCAAAATGGTCGCAACAATCTCCGGCCGCTTCAGCCATGCCGATGGATCATCGATCATGTGAAAGCCGCGCGAAAACGCGCGCAACACCGTCATGTCCCCGCGAATGGCAGGCGTCAGCCCGTCTTCCAGAAAGCTGCGCGTCATGCGTGCGCGCAATCCGGGGCGATAGGCAGCATCGCGTTGATGCATGGCCCGCTGAATAGCCATGCGGTCCTGCCGCGCCATGGTGTCATAAAACACGCGCAGTGTTTCGCGTGTGCGCCGGTCAAAGGCTTTCGCCCGTGCACGCGGGTCAGCCTCAGCCGCCAGAACCTCCTGCAACACATGGGCGTGCACAATCCCCGCCGAACAGCCCCGCCCGTAGAGCGGATTGGTGCGCACCGCGCTGTCACCCACCGCAAAAAAGTTCATGATCTGCGGCTCGTCATCTTTCAAATAGTGCCGCCAAACGCTTTGCAGATTGCCCATGGAAAAAACCGCGCTCACCGGCTCAGCGCGGTCCGCTTCCACCCAGCGCGCAGTCCCCGGCAGCGCCTCACAGATCGCCGTAAAAACCTCAGGCCGCAAAATCGCGGTGCGCAAATCGGTTTCCACTTCCGGCGTTGCCAGCGTGATGGAGAAATGCCGGTTGTCCGCCGCAAACACCGCATATTTGATATAGCCAAGATCGGCGGCCAGCGCCGTCCCCTCCCGCTCCGGTTCTTCCGCGCCGTCGCGCAAGCGATAATGCCTGGTGTAGTATAAAATCCCCGCAGGCGCCGTTTCCTCGCGCACCTTCACCCCGACATCACCCAGCCAATCGGGAAAAGCCGAATTGCGCCCGCTGGCATCGACAATAATGTCCGCGCGCATATCCGTCAGCGCGCCGCCAATCTCGACTTTCAAGCCTTCCGCGACCAAAGCGGATCCATCACGCCGCACAATCAGCCCATGCACGCCCGCATCGGCCAGTATCGTGACATTGGAAAACCGCTTCACATAGCGGCGGATCAAAAGTTCAAGCGT
>DATJDE010000223.1:0-5974 GCA_035497595.1 Rhizomicrobium sp.
CCCACGCGCCAGGAAGGGCGAAATCGCGAAAGCGGCGAGGATGATCGGCCCGGCCGCCCACAGCTTGGTCCATGTCGAGCCGGCGAGCGAGCCCAGCGTCCAGAAGGTCAGTTCGCGCAATTGCCGGTCGTCGGCAACGAAGATGAGGAAACCGGTAAAAGCCATCGCCATCGCGCCGACGGCGATGCCGGCGAGGAGCATCGTGGCGACCGATGTCTGCCCGCGCCTCGTCGATATGCGGTAGAGCACCAGCGTCACCGCGAGCGCACCTCCGAAGGCGGCCAGCGGCAGCGTGAAGATGCCGAACAGCGCCATCGCAGGGGCGAGGACGGTGGCGCCGAGCACGATCACCGAGACCGCGCCCAGGCTGGCGCCGGCCGAAACGCCGACGATCGCCGGATCGGCCAGCGGGTTGCGGAACAGGCCCTGAAGCGCCGCCCCGCTGGCACCCAGCGCCGCGCCCACCACCAGCGCCAGAGCGGCGCGGGGAAAACGGATTTCACGGGCAATGACCCCGGCAACCCCATGCCCGTCGAACAGGCCGATCAGAAGATCGACAGGGGAAATGTCGGCAGGCCCGAGAAAAAACGACAGGCCTGAAAGGCCGAGCGCGGCCACAAACAGGCACGGGCTCATCCATGCACGATGGCGCACCGCCTGCCCGCTCTCGTTTTGCTGCTGCACAACCACGCCGTTGGCACGCCCTTTTGCTTCGTCGGCGCACGCGGATTATCCCGCGATCCTCCTGGCCGCCCGCCAGGGGAAGGTCGACGCGTGACGGCAGGTCTCCTGGCTTGGCGGCTCTAACGCGGATGTCCCCCTTCCCGGTTTACCGGTGTCCCGGTTTTCCAGTGGCTTTTGGACATTCGCTCGCCGCTCACAGTTGCGGGGGCAGCCGCGGATGGAAATCCCGCGTTCCCTTGACCGTCGCGTTCGCCAATCTCTTAGGTCGCGGGCAGGTGGGGCGCAAGCTGGCGCGCCCTTCGCCCAATAAGCGCGCTAGTGGCGCGCCTTTTGACCCAGTCGCGCCGACGGCGCGCGCACTTTCTGGCCCAAAAGCGCCAGCGGAACTGCCACTTCGGCGGACCAGGGGCCGGGGCAGAGCAGCGGGGTCATGGCGGTCCAGGTCACCAGCGTATCGGCGGGCATGGCCCGGAGCGCCGGGTGGCGCAGAATCAGATCGGCGCGGGAGCGCGCACCCTGGCCGTTGAGCAACAGCAATTCGGGGCGGGAGGCGAGCACCGCTTCCACGGAAATAGCGCCCGTCCGCCCGACAGGATAGGTTTTTGCCATGTTGCGCAGACCCGCAGCGGTCAGCACCGCATCGGTCATGCCGCCGACGGTGGCATAGCCATTGGGCTCATAGAGCAACGTGGACACGGGCCGATGGCTGGCAACGGCGCGCGCCTTGGCGAGATTGGCCCGCATCTCAGCGAGCATTGCGGCAGCTTTTTCGGGCGCACCGAGTTTTTCACCCAGCTCCGTCGTGATTTTTTCCACATCGGCCAGCGAATTGGCCCAGGCGACATCGACCACCGGTGTGCCGATTTCGGCCAGATGGGCATGCAGGCGCTGATTGGTGCCCGCATACATCACCACCAGATCGGGCTTGAGGCGCAGCACTGTTTCGGTATCGGGCCGGATGAGGGTGATGCCCGCCACTTTATCGTGAATGGTGGAGACGACCGGATTGGTATCGCCGGCGAGAAACGACAGCGCCGCGATACGCTCTTTCGGAACCATGCGAAAAACATATTCATCGGTGCACAAAAAGGTCGAAACCACCCGTTGCGGCGCAGCAATGGCCGCAGGCGTCAGGCAGGCTGTGTAAAGACACTGCAAAATCAGCAGGGCTGCAAACCGACGATGCGTCACGTGTTTCTGATCCAGTGCTGGAGCGCCAGTGTTGGCCTGTGTTCGAAAACATGTTCATGCGCATCCTGAGCGTTCTGGCAAGTCTCAGGCTGATGGGCAGCTATTGATCGGCGCGATATCATGTAATATATGAAGTTACATGAGACAGGATGGCAGATTATCCGGCGTGCTGCATGTGCTGTTGCACATGGCAGAGCAGAGCGGCCCGCTGACATCCGAGGTTTTGGCCAAAGCGATGCGCACCAACCCGGTTGTGATCCGGCGCATGATGGCGGGTTTGCGGGACCACGGGTATGTCCGCTCAGAAAAGGGCCATGGCGGCGGGTGGGTGCTGGCGCGCGACCTGGCAGAGATCAGCTTGCGCGATATCTATGACGCACTCGGACGCCCGGCGCTGTTCGCCATGGGTAACCGGAGCGAGGCGCCTGACTGCCTTGTTGAGCAGGCGATCAACACGACGCTCGACACGACATTTCGGGACGCGGAGGCACTGCTGCTTGCCCGCTTTGAAGGCGTCACCCTTGCCATGCTGCGCACAGAGATCCGTGCGCGCGCAGCACGGCATGGCTCACCGCAGAGGAAGGTCGATCATGTCCACTAAAGCCGCGCCCACAGGTGCGAACCACTTTGTGAAAATGTTTTCCAACCCGGAGCTAGTCGCGCGATATGCCGATGGGCCGCGCCGCAACGTGCCGGGCTTTGACGATCTGCACCGCATGACGGGCATATTGTTGGCGGAACATGCCCCGCTGTCAGCAAAAGTGCTTGTTCTGGGCGCTGGTGGCGGCCTTGAGCTAAAGGCGTTGGCGCAAAGCTATCCCGGCTGGACGTTTGTTGGTGTGGACCCGTCTGCGCAAATGCTGGAGCTGGCGGCGCGCACGCTCGGCCCCATGGCGACACGGGCGGAGCTTGTTCAAGGCTATATCGAGGATGCGCCCACCGGGCCGTTCGACGCGGCGGTGTGTTTGCTGACGCTGCATTTTCTGTCTTCGGCGGACCGGCGCCGGACGGTGCGCGAAATCCACACACGGCTAAAGCCCGGAGCCCCGCTGGTGGTTGCCCATGGCAGCTTTCCGCAAGCCGAGGGCGAGCGTGCCGTGTGGCTGTCGCGCTATAGTGCCTTCGCCATCGCATCCGGGGTTGACCCGGAACAGGCGGGCAAAGCACGCGAAGCCGTTTCTGCGACCGTGAATATGCTGAGCCCGGAAGAGGATGAAACGATCCTGCGCGAGGCCGGCTTTTTGGATGTGAGCCTGTTCTATGCCGCCTTCACATGGCGCGGCTGGATCGCACACGCGTGACGACCTCAAGCCCCTAGGGGGGACGAACGAGAGCCGGATTTGCCCCTGCCCTTCAGACCGGCCCGCGGGGAGGCAGATTGCCGCCCGGTCTTGCAAAACGCTGCAATCTGTGTAATTGACAATAATGTCAGGGAGGAAGGCCGTTTGAGGATTGCGCGAACGCATCGCGCCGGTTCTCGCACACCTTCCCGAACGCCAATCCTCGCCAAAGGGCCACATCTCTAAAGGAAACGTCCATGCCGGTTTATCGCGCACCAGTCGACGACATGAAGTTCATCATCAACGAGCTTCTCGAACTGGAGACACTGAAAGACGTTCCGCAGTTCGACGAGCTGACGCCCGAACTGGTGGACGATGTTCTGACCAATGCCGCGAAATTCGCCGAAGAAGTTTTGCAGCCGCTCAACCAATCGGGCGATGAAGAAGGCTGCCACTATGAAAATGGCGTGGTGCGCACGCCCAAGGGCTTCAAGGAAGCCTATAAGCAATATTGCGAAGCCGGTTGGGGCGGACTTGCGGCCCCGGTGCCGTTTGGCGGATCGGGCCTGCCGATTCTGCTGACCATGGCGGTTGCGGAAATGGGGCTTTCGGCCAACCAGTCTTTCGCCATGTATCCGGGGCTGACCTCGGCTGCTTATGCCGCGCTGATGATGACCGGCTCGGACTGGATGCGTGAACATATTCTGCCGAAAATGATCTCCGGCGAATGGGCGGGCACGATGTGTCTGACGGAGCCGGGTTGCGGCACCGATTTGCGCCTGATGAAGACCCGCGCGGTGGAGCAGCCCGATGGCACCTATAAGCTCACCGGCACCAAGATCTTCATCTCCGGCGGTGAGCAGGATTTGACGGACAACATCATTCACATGGTCATTGCCAAGATCGAAGATGAGAACGGCAAGATCCATGACGATCTTTCGACTGTGAATTTTTTCATGGTGCCGAAGTTCATCGTGGGCGATGCGGACGGCAAGATGGCCGAACGCAATGGCGTGATGTGCGGCGGTATTGAAAAGAAGATGGGCATCAAAGGGTCGGCAACTTGCGTGCTGAACTTTGATGAAGCCAAAGCCTGGCGTCTGGGGCCGAAGCCGCAGCCGCGTGTGGAAGGCGAGAAGAAGAAGTCGTCTTCGGCTGGCATGAGCGGCATGTTCGGGATGATGAACATGGCGCGCCTGGGCGTCGGCGTGCAGGGTTTTGCGATTGCCGAAGCGGCCTATCAGAATGGGCTCGCCTATGCGCATGAACGCCGCGTGGGCCGCGCGCTCACCGGGCCTGCGGATCCGGACAAATCTGCCGATCTGTTGATCGTGCACCCGGATGTGCGGCGCATGTTGCTGCATTGCCGCTCGTTCATTGAAGGGGCGCGGGCCACCACGATGTGGACCATGCTGAACATGAACATCATGCGCTCCAACCGGGCCGAGGCGCAGGAAGCGGCGCTGATTTCCGATCTGCTGACGCCGGTGATCAAGGCCTTCTTCACCGATATGGGCTTTGAATGCGCCAATATGGCGATGCAGATCTATGGCGGGCATGGCTATATCCGCGACAATGGCGTGGAACAGTTTGTCCGCGATGGCCGCATCAACCAGACCTATGAAGGCGCCAATGGCGTGCAGGCGATGGACCTTGTGGGCCGCAAGCTGGGCCGCAAGGGCGGGGAAGCCCCGATGGCGCTGTTCAACCACATCAATGGCTGGCTGACGGCCAATGAGGGCGATGCGGCGCTGGCGCCGTTCGTCAAGCCGGTGCAGCGCGGGCTGGGTACCTTGCAACAGTCCACCATGTGGCTGGCGCAGCACGGGATGCAGAACCCGAACGATGCGGGCGCTGCCGCCACCGATTATCTGCGCATGATGGGCATTGTGGTGCTCGGCTTCATGTGGGCGCGGATGGCGAAAGTGGCGCAAGCCAAACTCGCCGCCGGAACCGGCAACAAGGCGTTCTACGAAGCCAAGGTCGTATCGGCCAAATATTGGATGGAACGGCTGATCCCGGAATGTGCAATGCTGCATGAGCGCATTCAGGCAGGCAGCGAAACAATCATGGCCTACGAAACAACGGCCGCTTAGTTCCCCGGGGGGCGGAAGCAAAACCCGGCATGCGCTTTCGGGCGCATGCCGGGTTTTTTATGTGCGCAAGGGTTCAGGCTGCTTGAGCGAGTTTTGCCAATTGGGTCAGCAGCGCCTGCACGCCTTTGGAGCGTTGTTCGGCGTCGGGCCAATCCCGCGTGATGACGAGCTTTTGGTCGGGGCGCACTTTCATGGTGCGTTGATGGGCGCTGATGAGTTTGACCAGCGCCATGGGATTGGGGAACTGGTTGTTGCGGAAGCTGACCATCGCGCCCTTTGGCCCGGCATCGATTTTTTCCACCAGCGCGACGCGGCAAAGCCGTTTGATCGCGACGATGTCGAGCAGTTGTTTCACCTCGTCCGGCAATGGGCCGAAACGGTCGATCAGTTCGGCGGCGAACTGGTCGATCTCGGCGCGGTCTTCGACGCCCGCGAGGCGGCGATAGAGCGACATGCGCACCGTGAGATCGGTGACATAGCTTTCGGGGATCAGCACGGCGGCGCCGATATTGATCTGCGGTGACCATTCATCGGTCAGTTCTGCGCCGGTTTCGCCCGCACGCATCTGCGCCACGGCTTCTTCCAGCATTTCCTGATAGAGTTCGATGCCCACTTCGCGGACATGGCCGGTCTGTTCTTCGCCGATCAGATTGCCCGCGCCGCGAATATCCAGATCGTGGCTGGCGATGGAGAAGCCTGCGCCCAGCTGATCCAGCGATTGCA
>DATJDE010000224.1:0-1835 GCA_035497595.1 Rhizomicrobium sp.
AAAGGCGAAATGTCGAGCCCGATTTTCTGCAACCGGCCATAGGCGGCGGCTTCGTCAAGAAAGTGTGTCTTGCCAGTCGCTGCGGGCAATGGCCCATCCCACGCTTTGGGTTCGCGGCGACGAAAAGCAGCCGCCACCGCATCGGCACAGCTTTCCGCCGTACGAAAAGCGGGAACGCCCGTGTCTGCCAAGCGCGCCAACGCATTGGGTGCTTCCGGCGTCGCGAAAACAGCCAGCGGTGTCGCGCTCGCCGCGCTGTCAATTGCGGGCTGCACCGCGTTTTCCGGATGAAATCGTGCCGAAGATCCAGCCACCGAAACGATCATATCGAATTCCGGCGCCGTCGTCAGAACATCCAGTGCCGCCTTCATCACGGCATACCGTGTCCCGGCCAGCGTAACGTCTACAATGCGCCCCGGCTGATGCGCCACACCGGCCTCCAGCAGCCGTGCCGTGGTCTCGGGCGTGGGTGCGCCAACCTCGATGCCGCGCACGCCCAACTGATCCACCACCATGGCCGCGCCGCCGCCGGTTGTGGCAACAACGCCGACCACAGGCTTCTCCCGGCGCGCGGGCGAAGCGATCACACGGCGCACCAGGGCAGGGGCCTCCAGTAAACCGTCCAGCGTATCGACACGGGCAATGCCACAGGCGCGGAAAAATGCGTCTGCCACAATGTCTTCACCAGCCATTGCGCCGGTATGCGATTGCGCAAGTTCGGCCGCCTGTGCCGAGCGCCCTAGCTTGTACGCCACAACAGGCTTGCCCGCCTTCGCCGCCAACAGGGCAAACCGCCTTATGTCACCGGCATGGCGCAAGGATTCCATGAACAGAACAAAGCCATCCACCTGCGGATCGTCCAACGCGGCCATGCAGATCTCGCCCAGCGTCAGATCGGCTTCCATGCCGACCGATACCAGCCCGGCAAAGCCGATCCCCTTGGCCGCACCGCGTGAGGCAAGGGCCCCGATCATGCTGCCGGAATGAGATGCGGCGAACAACCTGCCATTGCGCGGGCCTTGTTCTGCAAAGGCCGCATTGGCCGTCAGCATCAAACCATGGCGCGGATCGACATAACCGATGGAGGAGGGGCCGAGCAGCCGCATCTTACCCGCCGCCTTCAACACCGCGGCTTGGAGGTCGTCATTCCCCGCTTCCGAAAAGCCGCCTGCAAGAATAGTGGCCGCTTTGACGCCCGCGCGCGCGCAAGCCTCCACCGCGCCCAACACGCCAGCGGTCGGAAGCAGGATCAGCGCATGATCCGGCACTTCCGGCAAAGCCTCCACACCCGGCCAGGCACGCTCGCCCTGAACTTCAGCGCGGCTCGGATTGATCGGATAGAGGCGGCCAGCCCAGCTTGCGCGGCGCAAATAATTCAGCGGCCTCCCGGTCGTCTTGGACGGATCGTCCGACGCGCCAATGACGGCAACGCTTTCGGGTGCCAGTAATGCCCGTCGCAAGGAATGGGCTGTCGTCACGCCGGGGCCCTTTGATCGAATTTCCGGCCAAACACGTCTTCTGCGATGCGGTTTTTCAGGATTTCAGTCGAGCCGCCCGCAATCATCCAGCCGCGGGTGCGGCGGAAGCAGTATTCCACCAGCGTTTCACAGCTATAACCCAGGCCGCCCATCGCCTGCACCGCAAGATCCGCCGCTTCGAATCCGGCCTGGTTGCAGGCGAATTTCGCCGCCGCCGTATCATAGGCCGAAGGCAATGCACCATCGCGCGCGCTGGCCGCGCGGTCGAGCAGAAGTTGTGCCGCATCCATTTTCACCGCCACTTCGGCAAAGCGCCATTGCAGGCCCTGGAACTCGGCAAGCGGCCGCCCGAACTGG
>DATJDE010000225.1:0-8510 GCA_035497595.1 Rhizomicrobium sp.
TCTATCGACGCGACTGGTTTACAGCGCCCCGCCAGGCGGGGCGGGCGGTGCCTCGCGCATCAACAGAATACTCAACCGGCGATTGGCGCTGGCGCTGGGGTCGTCCGGCAGAAGCGGCTCTGAGCCTGCTTTTCCCACCACTTCATAGACCCGGTCGGAGGCAAGCCCATTGGCGGAAAGCAACGCCCGCGCCGCATTGGCCCGTGAGGCCGACAATTCCCAGTTGGTGCGTCCATTGGCTCCCACAAACGGCGCGCCGTCGGTATGCCCGCTGATAGAGACGCGATTGGGAAGGCGGGCGACGATCCGGGCGATGGCGCCCAAAAGCCGCTTTGCCGCCGCCGTGGGCTCGGCCGTGCCGCGCTCGAACATCGGGCGCCGGTCCTGATCCACCAACTGGATGCGCAAGCCTTCTGGCGTCGGATCCACCATCACCTGCTTGGACAGCTCGGCCAGTTCCGGGCTATCGCGCAGCGCCTGGCGGATGGATTCGGCGGCACTCTCGAACGCCCCATCCTGAGACGAAGGCACCGCACGTTCCAAATGGTCCGAACTGGGGTTCTGGGAGGCGGGATCGGTTCCTTCGGCAGAAGTGGAGCCGCCCTTGGCATCGGCTTTGTCCTTCGACCGCGTCGTGTCGGAAGGGGCAGGGGGGCTGGAGTTCTTGAATACCGATGTCTGCCCCCCGGCCTTGGCACTTTCTTCACTCAGCACTTTGCCGCCCAACACGCCGCCGGACCCGGAAAATGTTTGCGATATGCTTTGCGCGGCAAAGTAGTCGGCAATGCCGCGTTTTTGCTCAGGGGTCGTGGTGTTGATGAGCCACATCAAAAGGAAGAAGGCCATCATTGCCGTTACAAAGTCGGCATAGGCGACCTTCCAGGCACCGCCATGGTGCCCGCCATGGCCACCCTTTTTGACGCGCTTGATGATGACGGCTTTGTTGCCGGCCATTCGCAAACCCCAAACCAATCACCATGCTGACCGGGATGCGGTTATTGTAAGCGCCGCAAACCTTCGCAAACTCTGTCGAAAATGTGCCATAGCCCCTGTTAAACAAGCGTTATCCCGGTAAAATACCTTATGACATTTGATCCCAAAGCATTCCGTCAGGCCCTAGGCAGCTTTCCCACCGGGGTTGCCGTGGTGACAACCTGCGGCGACGCCGCCGATATCGGCATAACCGTCAACTCTTTCACCTCGGTCTCGCTGGACCCACCTCTGGTGATGTGGTGCATCGACAAAAAGTCGGACCGCTTTAACACCTTCACGCAGGCTGGCTGCTATACGATCAGCATCCTCGGCACCGGGCATCAGGACGTGTCGTCAAAGCTCGCCCGTCAGGGGGAGCATAGTCTTGATCAGTTTCCCCTCACCAAAACCCAGTCTGGCCCCCCTGCTCTGGCCGATGCGCTCGCGGTTTTTGAGTGTGAACGCCATGCCGTGCATGACGCGGGCGATCACGCAATTTTGGTTGGCCGGGTGGTGCATTTTTTTCGTCAGGAAGCCGGGGCGCCGCTGGTATTCTTCCGCGGCAAATACGGCGCGCTTGCCACCTGTTGAAATCAAAACGCCGCCGGTTTCCCGGCGGCGTCAGGCGCAAAGGGCCTGGATTAGAGAGCGAACTGCATACGCGCGTATAGGGCGTTGTAGTTCGTGCCGATCAGCGATTTTTTGGCATGGACGTTCTGCCAGCCCCACATGAACTTCACATTGTCATGCGGGTAAAAGTTCAGCCCGATCGCGTAGATGTCCTGCTTGCCGCCAAAAACGCGGTCGGCGGCGACAGCAGATGAGGTGTGATAGTCGAGATCGGTCTGGCTGTAGCGCGCGGCGATTTCCCATGCGCCCCAGTTGCCATTTACGGGATCAAATGTGGCCGATGGGCTAGGACGGCTGAACGCACCTGCCGCCATATTGTAGGGGCGTACTTCGCCGGTCAGCACATAGCTGCCTTCGACATACCAGGCGCTGAAGCCCGGATCGGTGGCGCCGATAACGGGATTTCTGCGGTCAGCCCCGAACCAGAAATATTCGCCCTGCAATTGCAGCGAACCATAGCTCGCCCCAACTTCCAGACCAGCGGTATAGGCGGAATTTGAACTGATGCTGCCGGTATTGATCAGGCGGAAGTCTGTTACCCGCAATTCAGGGCGGTCAGAGAACGAGATATTCTGCGCCTTGGCCGCGAGATTGGCGCCAGTTGAAGGTGTTTTGAACACCCAGCTCAAATTGCCGCCAAGGTGAATGTTAAAATTGCTGACCGGATCCTGAATGGGTGCGATGGCGACCCGGGTCACGACCGAACCCTGCCCATCAAGCGCGCCTTTGCCAAAGGTGTCGCCGCTCAAAAACGCAGAGCCTGTCCACATCTGGCCGTTGCCGAAGAAGCCCATGCCGTAACGCCCGTCATCGGCGGCAAGGCCGCGCGAGATTGTGGCGCCCGACGGGCGTTCCAGAAACAGCGAGTCACCGGAGGATGTTGCGTCCGAAAGATTGGCTGGCCAGGGAGCCGCGCCGACCTTGAACGTAAAGGGATCGAGGAACCCCTTATAGGTAATGAACGCTTCTTTCACGCGCGCGCCAGAGCCGGAAGAGGCTGCGGCGCCGTTTCCGGTTTCCTGGCCACCATTGCCGCCGAATTCATACATCAGCTTGTAACCCCAATCCCCGGCAAATTTGCCTTCCACGCCAAACTGCGCGCGGCGGAACGTGAAGCCGTTGCGCAGTGGCTGAAGGTTGGTTGCAGCGGGGCCGGGAAAGGCTTGGGTCGTCACCGATGAACGGTCGTAACCAGCGTAGTCGCCCATCACTTCGGCACGCAGCGACAGTGAATATTTGCCATCCGGGCTCGCAATGGTCGGGCGTCCCTTTTTCATGGTGACAGCCGCTGCGGACTTTGTGGCCGCCTGTTGCTCATAGACCTGATTTTGCAGGGCCTCGAACTGGGCTGCGCTGACGTCTTGAGCGGGGGCATCGGCGGAGCCGATTTGGCTTTTAAGCGTCTGGATTTGGCTCTGTTGCTGATCAATGAGCTTTTCCAGCCGCTCCATCCGCTGCTCAGCGGTTTCGCGGTGGCGTGTTGTGGTTTCGGATTGTGCGATGGCTTGGCTCGCCATCAAGCACGCCGTTGCACCCAACAATAACGATCTCAATTTCATAACTATCCCGCTCAATGGCCGCAAATGGATGCGGCGTCCGGCGCGCCAGATCTCGGCCGCCGGGGTGCTTCCTAACGGGGGCGAATTTCATGCCAGTGACGGAACGGTGACAGATTGAAGACTACGAGACCTGACGGAACTCGCGGTTGAAACAAAATTACATAGATAAAACAATATATTATAGAAAGACGCCTATGGGCTGGCCATCGGCTACGCGTTTAACGCATACCAGTCATGAGCAAATCTATATTAGTTGATCGTTATAATAACGAAGCTTATGTTCTCGCGAATCGGAGGACTTGATGCCGGATTCCCTGGATCGCGATTTAATGGTGTTGGTGCACGACGTTGCGCGGCTATCGCGTACGCTGTTTGACCAGCACGCGCGGCAACATGGTGCGACGCGCGCGCAATGGGTGATCCTCGCCCGGCTTGAACGGTATCCCGGCCTTTCTCAGAACGAGTTGGCAGGGTTACTGGAAGTCGAGCCCATTTCCGTCGCACGGTTGGTCGACAAGCTCGAAGCGCGCGGTTGGGTAGAGCGCCGGGCCGATCCCAATGATCGCCGGATCTGGCGGTTGCACAATTTGCCTGCAGCCAGACCGATCGTGAAAGACATCACGCAATTTCGTGAAGAGATGAACGCGTTGCTGCTCAGGGGCGTCCCCCCTGACGTTACTGAAGCATTGATCACAACATTATTGCGCATGAAGCATTCCCTGACGAGCGCCGAGGCCGCAGATCTGGCCGCGTGCGGGAGCAACTGAAATGAACGTTATGTCGACTGATCGCCTTACGCGCACTGACCCAAAAGAGAGCAAACGCGGCATACGGGGTTCGTTAAAACGCACCCTGGGCGACATGGCGCGCCTGCGCCAGATATTGATGATTGGCGGCGTTGTGATTGTCGCGGTTGCATCGCTGGCGTTTTACCTGATGGGCGGGCGCTATGTCTCGACCGACGACGCCTACGTAAAGGCGGCGCAACTCATGGTCTCGACCGATGTGTCGGGCCTTGTGAAATCTGTCGAAGTGCACGAGGGCCAGCACGTGAAGGCGGGTGATGTGCTGTTCCGCATTGACCCCCTGCCGTTCCAGATTGCATTGGAAAACGCCAAGGCCGCAATGGCGACCACTGCCCAGACTGTGGAGGCCACCAAGGCCGACTATCGCCGTGATATCCAGCAGGTGGGGGCGCAGGCCGCGCAGGTTGCGGTTTCAAAGACCACGTTAGATCGCTACAGCAAGCTGGTTTCCGGAAATGCGATTGCACACACATTATATGACCAGCAGCGCGCTACCTATCTGTCGGCGCAGGCTACGCTGGATTCATTGAAGCAGGCGGCACAAGTCGATCTTGCCAAGTTGAGCGGCAATCCAAATCTGCCGGTCGAACAATCGCCCGCCTATATGCAAGCACAAGCGCAAGTAGATGAGATGCAGCGCCAGCTTGACCATACAATCGTTCGCGCGCCGTTCGATGGTGTTGTGACCCAGGTGGATTCCCTGCAACCGGGCACACTGGTAATTTCGGCCATGTCCGCCTTTTCGACCACCAGCGCGGTCGGTTTAGTGTCCGACAATGTCTGGGTCGAAGGCAATATGAAGGAAACCGATCTAACCTATGTAAAACATGGCATGCCGGTTGACGTCACCGTGGATACCTATCCCGGATATACGTGGAAGGGCACTATTCAGTCCGTCGCGGCAGCCTCTGGCTCCACATTTTCGCCGTTACCTTCCGAGAATTCATCCGGAAACTGGGTGAAGGTGGTTCAGCGTATTGCTGTGCGGGTGAAGCTGGAAAGAAAAGCGGATGAGCCACGCTTGCGTGCGGGTATGAGCTCGATCATTTCCATCGATACAGGGCAGCGGCGGTGGAACCGGCTGATCAATGGATAAGGCGAAATGACGGCTGCGTCCGAACAATCGGCGGAAACCTACAGTCCATTCGCGTTGCGCGTCGTGCTTGTCTGCTCGATGGCCGGCGTGTTCATGCAGGCGCTCGATTCAACCATAGCAAACGTGGCTCTGCCCTACATGCAGGGTGGGTTGGCGGCTTCGCGCGACCAGATTACCTGGGTTCTTACATCCTATATCGTTGCCGCAGCGATCATGACTGCGCCGGTTGGCTGGCTCGCATCGCGGTTCGGCAAAAAGAACTTCGCGCTGGTTAGCCTAACGGGTTTTACCATCACCTCGATGATGTGTGGTGCGGCGCAGTCCCTTGAGCAGATGATTGTGTTTCGCCTGCTGCAGGGCGCGTTTGGTGCAGCACTGAGCCCGCTCTCACAAGCCATTATGCTGGACCTTTATCCGCCCGCGAAACGCGGCTCGATCATGGCGATCTGGGGTATGGGCGTCATGCTAGGGCCGATTTTGGGCCCTACGCTGGGGGGGTATCTCACCGATGCCTATAGCTGGCGTTGGGTGTTTTACGTCAACGTTCCCTTCGGCATTGCAGCGGTCGTTGGTATCGCGGTGTTTTTCAAAGATACATCGCGTGATTCCACCATGCGTTTCGACTGGACCGGCTTTGGCATGTTTGCCGTCGGGCTGGCTGCCTTTCAGTTGATGCTCGACCGGGGAACCACCAAGAGCTGGTTCGAGTCCCCTGAGATCATTATCGAAGCGGTGATTGCGGGCCTTGGCCTCTATCTCTTCATTGTCCACATGTTCACGGGGCGGAATCCCTTTATTCCCCGGTCGCTATTCAAGGACAGAAATTTCGTTTCAGCTCTGGTGCTGATGTTCGTCACGGGTGCGATCCTGTTGGCCAGTTCAGCGTTGTTGCCGCCATATCTCCAGCACCTTGCTGGATATTCCGTCTGGGATACTGGGTTGCTGATGGCACCGCGCGGCCTTGGCACAATGTTTGCCATGGTGTTTGCCGGGCGCATGGCGCTGAAGATAGACCCTCGTCGGCTGATGACCCTTGGCACAATCATGCTGGCGTGGTCGATGTGGGACATGGCGCATTGGACGCCCGCCATTGATCCCTGGACATTGAGCTGGGTAACCTTTGTGCAGGGCGTTGGTATGGGGCTGGTTTTCATACCGATGAATTTGTTGGCATTTTCCACCATGCCGCAGTATTTGCGTACCGATGGTACGGCGATGATGAGTTTGTTGCGCAATGTCGGAAGCGCGATTGGCGTTTCGGTAACGACGACAGTGTTGTCGGCAAGCGTACAAATAAATCACGCCATGCTGGCCTCGCATGTCACGCCATTCAATCGCGCGCTCGGCGTCAACGCGCCTGGCGTGTTGTGGAACCCGCAAATGCCGTTTGGCCTAAACCAGATAAATGGTGTGATTGAGTATAATGCGCAGGTTATCGCCTATTCGAACGACTTCCTCCTCATGTTTTACATGTCGTTGCCGGCCATTCTTGTGGTGTTGCTGATGAAGCGCGTTCATCTCGCACCGGGCGCGAAAGTGGAGGTTATCGAATGACACAGGTGGCTTTCATCGGCCTTGGTGTTATGGGCTTCCCCATGGCGGGGCATCTTGCACACTCCGGTCATGCCGTGACGGTGTTCAACCGCACGGCGGAAAAGGCACAAATCTGGGCCAACGCATTTCCTGGACGGGCCGCCGTCACACCGGCTGAGGCTGCGAACGGGGCTGATATCGTGTTTGCCTGCGTGGGACGCGATGAGGATGTGCGCGCGGTAACCCTTGGCGAAAATGGTGCATTTTCGACCATGAAGCCCGACACTGTTTTTGTGGATCATACAACGGCATCCGCTACCATCGCGCGCGAATTGAGTGACGAGGCAACCCGGCGCGGTTTTGGCTTTGTGGATGCGCCGGTTTCCGGTGGGGAACAGGGCGCGAAGGATGGACAACTGACAGTCATGTGCGGTGGAGCCGAGGCGGCCTATCTGAAGGTCGAGCCCGTGATCGCCGCCTATGCGAAGCGCTGCCGTTTGATGGGGCCTTCCGGGGCCGGGCAACTCACCAAGATGGTGAACCAGATCTGTATCGCAGGCCTGCTGGAAGCCTTGGCCGAAGGGCTCAATTTCGCGCGCGCGGCCGGGCTTGATCCGATTGCCGTTGTGGATGTGATTTCCAAAGGCGCCGCCCAATCCTGGCAGATGGACAACCGCCACCGCACCATGGTGGAAGGCCGGTTCGATCACGGATTCGCGGTGGAATGGATGCGAAAAGATCTCGCGATCTGTTTTGCAGAAGCTGAACGTATCGGCGCAGAGCTGCCCGTTACAAAACTCGTTGATGAATTCTATGCAGAGGTGACGAAAATGAATGGACGTCGTTGGGATACGTCTAGCTTGATTGCACGGCTTAGTGCCGGAACGGAGGTGCAATAGTGGATGTGGAAACTCGCCGTTATCATCACGGCAATTTGCGGAGCGCGCTTCTTGAATCTGCGCGCAGTATTCTGGAAGAAGGCGCTACCGAACTGAGTTTAAGGGCGGTTGCGCGCCGTGCGGGCGTCAGCCATGCGGCGCCCTATCGCCATTTTCCGAACCACGAAGCACTGCTTGTTGAGCTTGCCAAAGAGGGCTTTGCGGAGCTGCGTGAGGAAATTGTTTTGGCCGGAAGCCAGAAGGCTGTGGAATCCGATCGCATCGCCAATATCGGCGCAGCCTATATGCGCTTTGCCGCCAAAAAGCCCGCCTTGGCCCGACTGATGTTTGGCCCACAGCTTCCCAATCGCGACAGTTTTCCGGAACTGACGACGGCTGCCGATGCAATTGGCGCCGAAATCGGCAACGCGCTTCACGATGCGGCGCTCGGTCTTGCGGTGTGGGCGGCGGTGCATGGTTTGGCCATGCTCATTCTGGAAAATGTGATCGATCTGGGGCAGCGGCGTTCCGGGCTGGAGGTATTGCCCTCACGCGCGGAAATATTGCTGCGCAGCCTTTTTTCCGTTCAGCGGGACTGAAGCAGTCTGGCGGCATCCTTCGCAAAATAGGTAAGGATGCCGCTGGCGCCCGCCCGCTTGAACGCGATCAGGCTTTCCAGAATCACGCGGTCACGATCAAACCAGCCGTGTTCGATAGCCCCTGCAATCATCGAATATTCGCCGGACACCTGATAGGCGAAGGTCGGCATGGCGAAGGCATCCTTCACGCGACGCAGCACGTCGAGATAAGGCATGCCGGGTTTCACCATCACCATGTCCGCCCCTTCAGCAATGTCGAGTGCGACTTCGCGTAAGGCCTCGTCGGTGTTCGCGCAATCCATCTGATAGGTGCGCTTGTCGCCGGTGAGCGATTTGGCTGAACCCACCGCATCGCGGAACGGGCCGTAAAACGCGCTCGCATATTTTGCGGCATAGGCCATGATCAGCGTATCGTTGAAGCCCTGTTTCTCGAGCGC
>DATJDE010000226.1:0-3476 GCA_035497595.1 Rhizomicrobium sp.
GACGCGCAAGCAAACCCGGAAGCCCGCGAGGACTTGTTCCAGAAAATGGTCGCGCAATCCTATGCGCGCGGCAACGCGATCAATATGGCGGCCTATCTGGAGATCGACGATGTGATCGACCCGGCCGATACGCGGCGCTGGATCATGCGGGGGTTGAAATCGCTGCCACCGGAGACGCGCGTGGGGCGGCGGCGGATGGTTGATACCTGGTAGCGGCGTCGGTCGTTTTTTGGAGCGGATGACGGCTGCTAACGAACACTGGCGCGGCGCAGATCGGCTTCGGTCTTGCTGTAGAGGCCGCGGGTGCCTTCGACGAGTTCGAATGTGGAGGCGATGGTGTGGGGTTGTTCGGCGCTGCCGACCACCAGATAGCCATCGGGCGCGAGCTGGGCGGCCAGGCGGTCCAGCACCTGCGCTTTGGTGGGCAAAGCGAAATAGAGCAGCACATTGCGGCAGAGGATCAGATCGATCTCGCCGAGCCAGTCGTAATCATCCAGCAGGTTGAAGGTGTGAAAGCGCGGGATCTGGCGCAAGGCAGGGCTGATGCGCCAGCCATGTGCTTCCTGCGTGAAATGGGCGATCAGGCGCTTGATGCCGAGGCCGCGCTGGACTTCCGCATTGCTGTAATGGCCTTGGCGCGCGCGGCTAATGCAGACCGGCGAAAGATCGGTGGCGATCAGCTCTATCGTCCAATCCGCGACAAGGTTTTTTTCGGCGAGGATCATCGCCAGCGTATAGGCCTCCTGCCCGGAGGAGACGCCCGCGCACCAGATGCGCAAGCGGCCCGACCGCATGCGGCGGGCCATCAACGTGGGCAGCACATGGTCGCGCAAATGATCAAACACCGCGCGGTCGCGGAAAAACCAGGTGTCATTGGTGGTCATCGCTTCGAGCACCGCTTGCAGGAGCCGGGGATGGCCATGCGGCAGGTCCTGCATCAAGGCGCCGGGATCGCGGAAGCCGAAGCGGCGCGCCACCGGGACAAGGCGCGCGGTAACCTGCGCCGGGCGCATGGGCTCAAGCGTGATGGCGGTGTGGCGCCCGATCAGCGCCGACAGATAGGCAAGATCAGAGTCGCGCATGCTCCGCGCGGTCCACGCCCAGAAGGCCGAGTTCGGCGAGCTTGTTTTCCAGGCTCTCGCGGTCGTACGGCTTCAGGAGAAAATCATTGGCGCCTGCAGTCACCGCGGCGGTGATGGCATCGGCATCGTTTTCGGTGGTGCAGAACACCACCACGGGGGTCGTGCCGCCCTCTTCGCGCCGCAACACGCGCAGGAATTCGATGGCGCTGACGCTGGGCGTATGGGCATCGAGCAGAATGGCATCGGGCATTGTGTGGCGGCAGCCATCCAGCGCGACGGACCCGTCTTCAGCTTCCAGCGCCTCGATCTTCAGGTCTTCGAGGATGCGGGCGGTGACCCTTCGGATCACGCGGCTGGCGTCCACGATCAGGCACTGCGTCATTCATCCCTCCAGCCCCGGCGCATCAATGCGCCCCCGACGTGGCAAAGAGCTTAACGGAGGAAGGTAAACGTGGACTTAGCCTGCCTGGATGACCACGCCATTTTCTTCGGCGGTCAGGGTGAGACCGGCATTTACGGCGCGGGCGAGTTTGTGGGTGAGGTAGGGTTGGATGCCGCGCGCATCATGGGGGGTGGCGGCGGCATCGCCGCGCAAGGCTTTCTCCACCTCTTCCAGAGGACGGACATGGGTGCCGGTGCCGCGCACGGTGAAGGCGGGGGCGGCTGGATCGGTCGCGGTATCGACCACCACCCGGCCACCGCGCGGCAGACAATCTGCCGCGAGGAAGGTGGCGTTCATCAGGAGTTTGGCCCAGTCCTTGGGCCAGTGGAGGGGCGCGGCGTTCCATTCCACCGTGATCTTGCTGCCAGCGACGAGGCCCAGGACCAGGCGCCCGACCTCGCCCAGATCGAGTTCGGCGCCTGCCGAGCCTGCAGCGCCGAAGGCGATGCGCAGGAACTGGAGCCGGGCCAGCGCCTGATCGGCACTGGAGGTGACGATTTTCAGCGCATCGGCGCGCATCGCCGGGTCACGCTCGTCTTCCAGCACTTCGAGGCCGTTGACGACGGCGCCAAGCGGGCCAACCAGATCGTGGCAGACGCGGCTGACCAGAAAGGCGGCAAATTCGATGTCGGTCATGCTCAACGGGCTGGCTCCGGGCAAAACAGGGTTTCCAATTCGTAACTGTGCCGTCCCGGATTTAAGAAACACTTAAGCCGGAGGTGCGCCCGTGCTATCGCACCCGGCATATAAAAGGGAAGGCCGGCCAGTCTTCCCTTTATTTAAAAAAACGGCCCTGGCAGGAACATCTTATGACGCAATTGTCGCAATCCACCATCGCGCTTGCCGAAATCGCCTTCGAGGCGGGCAAGATCATTCTCAAACATTATGCCGACGAAACCATTGCCCGGCAGATCAAGGCGGACCAATCGCCCGTCACCGCCGCCGATGTGGAGGCGGAAGCCTATATTCTGGCGCAGATGCAGCATGTGGCGCCCGACGTGCCGATCATTGCCGAAGAGGAAGCGGCCAGCGGGCGGATTGCGAAAATCGGCACGCGGTTTTTTCTGGTCGATCCGCTGGACGGGACCAAGGAATTTTTGAGCCGCAATGGCGAGTTCACCGTGAACATTGCCGAGATTTTGAACGGCGCGCCGGTGCGCGGCGTGGTGCATGTGCCGGCGCGGGATCGTTTGTTTGTCGGCGAGGTGGGCCATGGCGCGTTTGAAGTGGCGGTGGTGAACGGCGCGCTCGACTGGGCCAATGCCCGCCGGATTGAAGTGTGCAAGCCGGGTGCGGACGGGATGGTGGTGGTGGCGAGCCGGTCACACCGCGATTACAAGACCGAGGAATTTCTGGCCGCTTATACGGTGAAAGAGTTCAAGGCGGCGGGGTCGTCGCTCAAGTTCTGTCTGGTCGCGGCGGGCGAGGCTGATTTCTATCCGCGCCTCGGGCGCACCATGGAATGGGATACGGCCGCGGGCCATGCGGTGCTGGCGGCGGCGGGCGGACGGGTGACCACGGTGGAGGGCAAGCCGTTTGTCTATGGCAAGGTGGAGGAGAAGTTCGCCAATCCGTTCTTTCTGGCCTGGGGTGGGGCGGATGGTGCGTGAGGTTTGTCCGTGGGGATCGCGTCAGGCGTCGGCCCTCTCCCCGAAAAAATCTGACGCTGCGCGCCATATTTTTTCGATGTCGCTACGCTGGCGCTAGCTCACCCTCAAGGGGAGGGTTTAGGGTGGCGTACTGACGTGTGGAGGGGTGGATGAAAATCGGGGCATCTTTTTGGGCGGTGGTTTTTTCGGGGATGGTGTTCGCATCCTCTGCGGGTGCTGCGGAACGCACGGTCGTTGTGGTTTTGTTTGATGGGTTTGCGCCTGCTTCACTGGATGCGGCGGGTAAGACGCCTGCGTTTGACACGATCAAGAAAGATGGAGCGTGGTCACGGCATCTGGTGC